>NZ_JBSGZD010000110.1:7988-23263 GCF_053610825.1 Streptomyces sp. NPDC054863
TCGTTCATCGCCATGCGGCTGAACGTCTCGCGGATGTCGCGGGCCGCGGCGATCGGGTCGGGAGTGCCGTTGGGGCCCTCCGGGTTGACGTAGATCAGGCCCATCTGGACCGCGCCGAGCGGGTTCTCCAGCTCACGGTCGCCGGTGTAGCGCTCGTCGTCGAGCCAGGTGGTCTCGGGACCCCAGTAGACGTCCTCGTCGGGCTCCCAGACGTCCGCCCGGCCGCCGGCGAAGCCGAAGGTCTCGAAGCCCATCGTCTCCAGGGCGACATTGCCGGTGAGGACCATGAGGTCGGCCCAGGAGAGGTTCTGGCCGTACTTCTTCTTCACCGGCCACAGCAGACGGCGGGCCTTGTCCAGGCTGGCGTTGTCCGGCCAGCTGTTGAGCGGGGCGAAGCGCTGCTGGCCGGCCCCGGCGCCGCCGCGGCCGTCGCTGATGCGGTACGTGCCCGCGCTGTGCCAGGCCATCCGGATCATGAGCGGGCCGTAGTTGCCGAAGTCGGCCGGCCACCAGTCCTGCGAGGTCGTCAGCACCTCCGCGATGTCGCGCTTCACGGCCGGGAGGTCCAGGCTCTGGAACGCCTTCGCGTAGTCGAACTCCTCGCCGAGCGGGTTCGCCACGGCGGGGTTCTTGGCGAGGATCTTCAGATTGAGGCGCTCCGGCCACCACTGGCGGTTGCCGCCACCCTGCGTGGGGTGCGCGGCACGCTCGTGCGCGACCGGGCACCCGCCCGTCCCTCCCGCTTCCTCGGTCTTCGCATCGGTGACGATCGCATCGTGGTTGTCAGCCATGGGAATCCTCTCGCAACTGGGCAGTTCGGCAGGTCGAGTGAGCGGGTGGCCGTACGCCGGACTGCCTGGTCCTTCGGCCCGTCCGGCGATACCGTCCCTTCCGGCCCTTCGCCAGGAAGCGATCCTATGGTGGACAGGTTCCAGGTCAAGAAGCGCACCTGTTCCATATTTCATCCGCACCCTGAACAACTGCCTTTAAACTCCCGGTACTTCTCCGTACTTCTCCGACCGATCGGGTGGTCCTTCATGAGTGACCTGCTTCAGCGGCTGCGCGGGCGCGGCTGGCGGATGACCTCCCAGCGGCGTGTCGTCGCCGAGGTGCTCGACGGCGACCACGTCCACCTCACGGCGGACGAGGTGCACGCGCTCGCGGTGGGCCGGCTCCCCGAGATCTCCCGGGCGACCGTCTACAACACCCTGGGCGAAATGGTCTCCCTCGGCGAGGTCACCGAACTCTCCACCGACGGCCGCGCCAAACGGTACGACCCCAACGCCCACCGTCCGCACCAGCACCTGGTGTGCTCCGGGTGCGGTGTCATCCGCGACGTGCACCCGGCCGGAGACCCGCTGGACCACCTTCCCTCCGACCAGCGCTACGGCTTCACCGTCTCGGAGGCGGCGATCACCTACCGGGGACTGTGCCCGGCCTGCGGGTGACGGGCAGGGTCGGTCAGTTGCTCAGGAGGAAGTCGATGAACCTGTCGAACTCCACCTTGTTCGTGCTGGAGACCCGGAGTTTGTCGCGGAACAGCAGGGGGATGTCCTTCGGCACCGCCTCGGCCAGCAGCAGCGGGACCACGACCCTGGTCGTGTCTCCGCTCAGCTCGGCGTTGAGGATGGCGCCGTACTCGGCCCTGGTCCAGCCCCGTTCGGAGATGTGCCTGCTGATGCACGGAATGACGTAGTGGCTGCCCCGGAGCCCTTCCTCGATCTTCTCCGTGACCCGGTCGCCGAAGGTGATCTGCTCCTTGTCCAGCCAGTAGCTGATGCCTCTGGCGGCCAGCGCCTCGGCGATTTCGGACACCTCCTTCGCCGTCTCCGACGCATGGCAGAGGAAGACGTCGTACTTGAACATCTGACCTTCCTTCCGTCGCGACTCCGCCGACACGAAAGGAATCCTGGTCCGTTCCACGGACCAGGACCGCGCCAGCACCCCCGCCGCGTAGAACTTGACCAGCCCGGCGTACCCGGGGAACGGGATGTGGGCGCAGGTGGCCGTGAGCTCGTACGTCCGCTTTCCCGCACGGATCTCGCCGCGCACCTGGTCGGAGTAGAACTCCAGGGAGAAGTGGTTGAATCCCTGCTTGAGGAAGACCGGCTCCTGGAGCTGGGCGACCCGCGTCAGAACGCCTTCGCGGAACACGCCCAGCCGGGCGACGGTGGACTCGTCGGCCATGTCCTGCGGCGCGGTGTAGAACGCCAGGAACGTCCAGTCCCGGTCCGCCCGGCACACGAGACCGGCGCCCGTGGCGGCGGAGTCGGACAGCCGGATGTCGGCGGAGACGGAACCGTTCAGAATCCTGCCCGGCGCGAGATCGACGGTGTAGGACGCCTCGTAGGGGCCCATGCCGCCACCGATACCGGCGATCATCGCGGAGCCGGCCTGGGTCCACTCCCGGCTATCGGACGAGTGCCAGTCGCTCACTGAGTCTCTCGCGCTTCTCTTCCAGATCGCTCCGGTGTTCCGGGAGCCGTCGGATCAGTTGGTCGGCGACGGTGATCGCGTCCACCAGCAGTGCGGTCTCGACCTGTTCGTCCTCCTCGTGCACATCGAGCCAGCCGCTGCGTGCCTCCTCGTGCACGACGCTCTTGCGCCAGTTGTTGAGCAGCCCCGTCACCTCGGGCTCCTGGAGGTATGCGTCCACGAGTTCGTGGACGAGCATGGACGTCTCGTCCATGTGGCGGTGCTGTCTGAGGTCGACCAGCTCGCCCATCATGCGGCTCGCTTCGAGCGCGTTCCCCATGGCCATGACCTGAGCCTCGGTCCGGAGCATCCGTGCGATCTCGGCCTGAAGCATCTCCTTCATCCCGGCGAGATCGCCGGAGGCCATGTCCGACAGCATCTTCTCCTTCGTGCGCTCGGCCAGGTAGCGGGACACCACGCTGCTGACCAGTGCGTGCACGGGGCTGGTCACCACCTCGGCCCTGGGCGCCAGACCGATGGTCTCCGCGGTGGACACCACCTCGCGGGTGCCCTCGCGGAGCGTCGCCCCGATGGTGAATTCCGAACCGTCCACCTGCGCCGGGTCGATGCCGAGACGCAGCGCGAAGTTGAAGGTGTCCTGACCCCGCAACGGCCGCAGTGAGTAGCAGCGGTCGACCTTCTGGAGGGAGGCCAACTCCTTGTTGACCGACACTCCGGCCGGCAGACTCAGCTCCACCCTGGGCCGGTCGAGGACGATGGTGAGCGCGCTACGGAACTCCTCCTCAAGGATGTTGTCGATACCCGAGTCGGATATGTACCAGAACCGGCCTCCCGAGGCCGTGGCGATCGCCTCCAGGAGGTCCTCCTGGAAGTCGGCGCCTATCCCGATGGTGGAGGATGTGATGCCCTCGTCCCGAGCCCGGGAGGCCACCGCGGCGAGAGCCGTCTTCTTGGTCTCGCCCGCGTTGGCCTGACCGTCCGAGAGAAGGATCAGGCGGCCGTAGTGATCTGCCGTCATGTGGCTCTGCAGTTCCAGCAGTCCCTGGTACCAGCCGAGCGAGAGGTTGGTCATGCCACCGGGCTGGACGGCCCCGATCCGCTCCTCGACCTGGGACCTGGGCGTCTGGGGATTGACCACGACCTGGGCCCTGTCGTCGAAAGTGACCACGGTGAACAGGTCGTCGCCTTTGATCCGCCGGAAGATGTCCACGCAACTGCGCTTGGCCGTTTCGAGTTTGTCCGCCGCTGCCATGCTGGAGCTGCGATCGATGACCAGGCAGAGATTCATCGCGGTGCCCGAGCGGCCGATGTTCTCGTCCGTGCGGCAGCGGACCTCGATGACCACATCGAATTCCGTCACCGCGTCGTCGCGGGCCAGAGGCCGCTCAGGCAGGACGAGGATCTGAACGGGTAGATCGTCCATGTGTGTCCCCCTAGGAATGAACCAGACAACCACACACCCGGCTTCCGGGGGGAGCCGCTGAGCAGCAATCAGAAAGCCGCGCAAGCGCGTCGCCCGGTCGCACTCGCCGGTCCTGACCGTCGAAGCCCGGCCCCCGTGCCCCGCTCGGGGCAGGGAGGCGCACTCGGAACACCGCTCCGGAACGCCCGTGGACCTGGACCCGGCCTTCCCGCTCAACGGCGATGACGTGCACCGACGCGCACCGACGTGCACCGGGGCGTGCTGAACCACCGGCGCTGCGGCTCCCGCGCCGCGGTCTTGCCGGGGGTGGCAGCGACTGCCTCGGCGGCTCCCTGTCTGCCGGGCGACCGGCTCTCCGTACGTACCCGTGGTGGCGCTGCCGGAGCCCCCTCCCCGCGCCTTCAGGACCGTCCTCCCCGGTCCTTCGCCCAGCCGCGCCTACGCACTTGTACGTAGGCGGTGCGGCCGAGCGTGCGGGCTCGCCGGCACCGGGCCCGGTACCGGCCTTCGGCGGCAGGTCAGGCAGCAAGGTCAGTCGGTGGCGCGGCGCTGGCAGGCGACGCAGTACCGCGTGTGGGGGAGGATCTCCAGGCGCTCCACGGGGACGGCCTTGGAGCAGCTCAGACAGGCGCCGTAGGTCCCGCCGTCGATGCGGGCGAACGCCTCGTCGATCTCCTTGAGGGTCCGTCCGATCGCCTCGGCCTGGGCGGACATCAGGTGGTCGGTCGCGCTCTGCCCGCTCTCCCTGATGGCTCGCAACTGGGAGGTGCGGGTGCTGCGGGCGTGTTCGAGGCGCCGGCGCGCGTCGTGGGCGGTCAGCCGTCCGGAGTGGGGAACGGTCTGTGAGGTGTCCAGGGACATGTGACGAGTCCTTTACGAAGGGGGGGAGGGGAGGGGCGGAAGAGGCGCGGGGACGGGGTACGGAGTGCGGGGCACGGGGCGCGGGGTGCGGGGTGCGGTGCACGGGGCGCGCGGCAACTGGTCACCCTCGACTCTGCTCGGCTCCCCGTCGAAAACCCATCGGGCACAGGCCCCATTCGTGCGGGGCCGCGACAACCACGGGCCAGAGGCGGATGGGTATCGCGATGCCTCCGATATGGGGAGTGAAACCCATGGACTGCGCGCCAAATCCAAGGCAGAGTGGGCCGGGATCGGTTGAATTCAGAGGTTGTGGCTCCGTCTCGGGGTGTGCGACGGCCGACAGCAGAGCTCCACGAGGTCGGACCGCAGAAGAAGGAGTTTCCCCGGTGTCGCTGTTCTGGCGGGTCTTCGGGCTCAACGCGCTGGTGCTGGGCGCCGCGACGGCGCTGCTGCTGTGGGCACCGGTGACGGTCTCCGTGCCGGTGCTGCTGACCGAGGCGTTCATCCTGGTGGGTGGTCTCGGCGTCATGCTGGTCGCCAACGCCGCCCTGCTGCGCTGGGGTCTCGCTCCGCTGGGCCGGCTGACCGGGCTGATGACCACCGTCGACCTGCTGCGCCCCGGACAGCGGCTGCCTGTGCCGGGACCCGGCGGCGGCAGTGAAGTGACCGACCTGGTACGCGAGTTCAACGCGATGCTCGACCGGCTGGAGCACGAACGGGCCACGTCCAGCGCGCGCGTACTGCTCGCCCAGGAGTCGGAACGCCGCCGCATCGCCCAGGAGCTGCACGACGAGGTCGGGCAGAGCATGACCGCGATCCTGCTGGTGCTCAAACGGGCCGCGGACGCCGCCGACGCGCCGCTGCGCGAGGAGTTGCAACAGGCCCAGGAGATCACCAGGGACGGCCTGGACGAAGTCCGCCGCCTCGTCCGCCGTCTGCGCCCGGGCGTCCTGGACGACCTGGGGCTGGTCAGCGCCCTGACCTCGCTCACGCACAACTTCGCCACCCACACCGGGCTGCACGTGGTGCGCCACTTCGATGCCGGCCTGCCCGCACTGGAGCAGCAGACGGAACTCGTTCTCTACCGGGTGGCCCAGGAGAGCCTGACGAACGCGGCCCGGCACGCGGACGCGGGCCGCATCGAGGTGAGCCTGCGCCGTGCCGAGGAGGCGGTGGTGCTGGAGGTGGCCGACGACGGCCGCGGCATCGAGGCCGCCTGCGAGGGCGCCGGGATCCGCGGCATGCGCGAACGGGCCCTGCTCGCCGGGGCCGCACTGCACCTGACCTCCACGCCCGGTACCGGCACCCGCGTCCGCCTCACCGCCCCCTCCCCCAGGAAGTCCTGACCATGCCCGCCGCTGTGCCCGACCTCATGTCCGCCGCTGTGCCCGACCTCATGTCCGCCGCTGTGCCCGACCTCATGCCCGACCCGGCCCGGCCCCCCGAACCCGCCACCGTCCCGGCGCCGTTCGCGACCACGCCGGTGCCGGCGCCGACGTCCATCCGCATCCTGCTCGCCGACGACCACGCCCTCGTGCGCCGCGGCGTACGCCTGATCCTGGAGCAGGAGGCGGACCTGAGGGTCGTCGCCGAGGCCGGGGACGGCGCCGAGGCCGTCGAGGCGGCCCGCGCCCAGGACATCGACCTGGCGGTCCTGGACATCGCCATGCCGCGGCTGACCGGCCTTCAGGCCGCCCGCGAGCTGGCCGCGCTCAAGCCGGGCCTGCGCATCCTGATGCTCACCATGCACGACAACGAGCAGTACCTCTTCCAGGCGTTGAAGGCCGGCGCCTGCGGATACGTACTGAAGTCCGTCGCCGACCGCGACCTGGTCGCCGCCTGCCGGGCGGCGATGCGCAACGAGCCGTTCCTCTACCCCGGCGCGGTCACCGCCCTGATCCGCAACTACCTGGACCGGGTCCGCCACGGCGAGGAGAACCCCGACCACCTCGTCACGCCTCGCGAGGAGGAGGTCCTCAAGCTGGTCGCCGAGGGCCACTCGTCCAAGGACATCGCGGAGCTGCTGTTCATCAGCGTCAAGACGGTGCACCGCCACCGGGCCAACCTGCTGCACAAGCTCGGCCTGCGCGACAGGCTGGAGCTGACCCGGTACGCGATCCGCGCCGGACTCGTCGAACCCTGACCTCCGCCCCTCCTGCCCCTGCCCGCCGGGGGACCGGCCGCCCCGGCCGTAACCCAGGATCCCCACCAGGCCTCCGCCCCAGGCCCCCGGCACCCGAACACCCGGAAAGGGGACGGTGCATGCCCTCGACACCCCGCACCGTCCCGTCGGCACCTGGCACCGCCTCCTCCGCCGGCCACCGCCTGGCGGCATCGCTCGCCGTGCTCCTCGCCGTCCTGCTGGCCATGCTCCCCGCGCACACCGCGCCCGCCGATGCCGGTCCGGCACGGAGTACAGCCGCGCCGACGACCACGGCCCCCGACCCCACGCACGCGGGCCCCCGTACGGACGCCCCCCGGACCGTTGACGACGCGGCCGGCACCTGCCGTGCGGCTGGCTCTTGGACCGGTGCTGTCGCGGCCACCAGCCCCCGCATCGACGCGCCGGGGGCCGCCGATTGCGCGTCCACCACCCCTCGTGCGGATGCCTCATGGGCCGGTGACGACGCGCCCGCCAGCCCCCGTATCGACGCGCCGGGGGCCGCCGATTGCGCACCCACCACCGCCTGTACGGACGCGCCGGGCGCCGCCGATTGCGCACCCGCCGCCTCTCGTACGGACGCGCCAAAGGCCGCCGATTGCGCACCCACCACCCCTGGTACGGACGCGCCAGGGGGTACCGATCGCACACTCACCGCCCCTCACGCCGACGACCCCTCGGCCCCCGGCCGCGCGGCCCAGGCCGGGGCTCGGTACGAGTGGCTTGCCGAGCGTCCCGCCCTGCCGGACCATCACCCCGCAGGCCCCCGCGGTGCCGCCCTTGACCCGTCCCGCGCGCCGTACGCCCCCGCGTCCGGCGTGTGCCCGCCCGTTTCTCCCGGCCGGTCGGCCCACGACCGCGGCCGGGCGCCTCCCGCGCCCACCGGCAGCTGACGCGTCACCACCCTTCCCTCTCTCCGCCGCGGTCGCGCCCACCGCTGCCGCGGCATGCCTGCCGGAGGCTCCTGTTGAAACGCCGGAAACACTCGCTGCGCACGCGCGCACTGCTCGCCCTCGCCGTGCTCGTCGGATCGCTGGCCCTCGCCCTGACCCTGCCGGTCCGTCTCGGACTCGACCTGCGCGGCGGCACCCAGATCGTGCTGGAGACCCGCTCCACCCCCACCACCCGCGCCGACCGCGAGGCCACCGACCGCACCGTCGAAGTACTGCGCGGGCGCATCGACGCACTCGGCGTCGCCGAACCCACCCTCGTCCGCTCCGGCGACCACCGCATCGTCCTCGAACTGCCCGGCGTACAGGACCCGAAGAAGGCCGCCGACGTCCTGGGCCGCACTGCCCAGCTCACCGTCCACCCGGTGCTCGGCCGGGCCGAGGCCCCCGACGCCCCGGCAGCCAAGACCCCCACAGCCCCGGGTGACGCGGCCGAGCACCGCGTCCTGCCGGACGAGTCCGGGCAGCCCCTGCGGCTGAAGGCCGCCGCTCTGACCGGGCAGGACGTCAAGGACGCGGACGCCCGGATCGACCCGCAGAACGGTGCCGGTCGGCACGTCACCGTCGACTTCGCCGACACCGGCCGTGACCGATGGCAGCAGGTCACCGCCCAGGCAGCGTGCCATCCTGCCGGCGACCCGCAGCGCCGGGTCGCCATCGTCCTCGACGGCAAGATCATCTCCTCGCCCCAGGTCGACCCCTCCGTCCGCTGCGGGACGGGCATCCCGGGCGGCAGCACGCAGATCACCGGCTCCTTCGACGAATCCGAGGCCCGCGAACTGGCCCTGCTCATCTCCGGCGGCGCCCTCCCGGTACCGGTCGAGACCATCGAACAGCGCACCATCGGCGCCACCCTCGGCGACGCGGCCATCACCGCGGCTGCCCGGGCCGCCGTCATCGGAACCGCCCTGACCGCCCTGTTCGTCATCGCCGTCTACCGGCTCATGGGCCTGCTCGCGACCGTGGGCCTGGCCTGCTACGGACTGATCTCCTACGCGGCCCTGGCCGCGCTCGGCGCGACCCTGACCCTGCCGGGGCTCGCCGGTTTCGTCCTCGCCATCGGCATGGCCGTGGACGCCAACGTCCTGGTCTTCGAGCGCGCCAGGGAGGACTACGCCGCCCGCAGGCGTCCCAGTACCCGCTCGGCGCTGACCGCCGGATTCCGCGGCGCGCTGAGCGCCATCGCCGACTCCAACATCACCACACTGATCGCCGCGGGCCTGCTGTTCGCCTTCGCCTCGGGACCGGTACGCGGCTTCGGCATCACCCTCGGCATCGGCGTCCTCGCCTCCATGGTCAGCGCACTGCTGATCACGCGGGTGCTCGCGGAGTACGCGGCGAACCGCCCCGCCGTCCACCGCCGCCCCCGTATCACCGGCATCGCGAGCACCGGATGGGTCCGCGACCGGCTGCTGCGCCGCGACCCCGCCCTCATGCGCCGTCCGCGCCGCTGGCTGGCCGTTTCCGCCGCGCTCCTCGTCATGGCGGTCTCCGGCATCCTCGTACGCGGCCTGGACCTCGGCATCGAGTTCACCGGCGGCAGGCTCGTCGAGTACGCCACCAGCAGCCCCGTCGACCCCGACCGGGCCCGCACCGCACTCGCCGACGCCGGGTTCCCCCGCGCGCTCGTCCAGTCCTCGGGCGACGCCCGGCTCACGGTCCGTGCCGAAAGGCTGACCCACGCCGAGACGCTCACCCTCACCGACACCCTCAGCCGGCTCGGTGGCGAAGCGAAGAAGGTCCGCGACGAGCTGATCGGCCCCGCCCTGGGCGACGAACTGCGCCGCAACGCCCTCGTCGCCTTCTGCCTCGCCCTCGGCGCCCAACTGCTCTATCTCGCTGCCCGCTTCCGCCTGCGGTTCGCCACCGCGGCGGTCGGCGCGCTCGCCCACGACGTGCTCATCCTCGTCGGCGTGTTCGCATGGCTCGGCAAACCCGTCGACGGCATCTTCCTGGCCGCCCTGCTCACCGTCATCGGCTACTCGGTCAACGACTCCGTCGTCCTCTTCGACCGCATCCGCGAACTCCTCGCCCGGGACCGCGGCGCGCCGCCGGCGCGCCTGGCCAACCAGGCGATCCTGCAGACCCTGCCACGCACCGTCAACACCGGCATGGGCGCGGCGCTCATCCTCACCGCCCTCGCCGTCCTGGCCGACGACGCACTCACCGACTTCGCCCTGGCCCTGCTCATCGGCCTGGCAGTGGGTACCTACTCCTCCGTCTTCACCGCGACCCCCCTCGCCCTCGCACTGCACCCGCGCCGGGCCCCGGCCCCCCGGTCCCGATGCCGCACCCCACTGGCCGGAGGCGGCGAGCCGTGATCTGCTCGGGCAGAAGAACCGGCAGCCGCCCCACCGGTGCGCGACGTCGGGGCGGGAGCGGGCAGCCACCCACGACCTGCTGGAGGGCAGCATGGGCCACGACCACGGCGCCCCGACCGCCACGTCCGGAACCCTCAGCGGCAGATACCGCAACCGGCTCCTGTGGACCATCGGCATCAGCGCGTCGATCACCGTCATCCAGGTCGTCGGTGCGCTGCTCTCCGGCAGTCTGGCCCTGCTCGCCGACGCCGCGCACAGCCTGACGGACGCCGTCGGCGTGTCCCTGGCCCTCGGCGCGGTCACGCTCGCCCAACGCGCCCCCACCCCGCGCCGCACCTTCGGCTTCTACCGGGTGGAGATCTTCTCCGCCGTCCTCAACGCCCTGCTGCTCCTTGCGATCTTCGTCTGGGTGCTCTGGTCCGCGATCCGCCGTTTCCACGAGCCGGTCGAGGTCAAGGGCGGGCTGATGTTCGTGGTCGCCCTGGGCGGACTCGCGGCCAACCTGGTCGGCATGTGGCTGCTGCGCGACGCCAAGAACGACAGCCTCAACATGCGCGGCGCCTACCTGGAGGTGCTCGGGGACGCGCTGGGGTCGGTCGCGGTCATCATCGGCGGCCTGGTCATCCTGTTCACCGGCTGGCAGGCCGCCGACCCGGTCGCGTCCATCGTCATCGGACTCCTCATCGTGCCCAGGGCCTACGGGCTCCTCCGGGACGCACTGCACGTCCTGCTCGAAGCCACCCCGCAGGACACGGACCTGGGCGACGTACGCAGACACCTGCTCGACGAGCCAGGCGTGCTGGCCGTGCACGACCTGCACGGCTGGACCGTGACCTCCGGCATGCCGGTCCTGACCGCACACGTCGTGGTGTCCCCCGAAGCGCTGGCCACGGGCCCCGAGGGCTACGCCGGGCTACTCGGCAGGCTGCAGGCGTGTGTGGGGGACCACTTCGACATCGCGCACTCCACGATCCAGCTGGAACCGGAGGGGTACGTGGAGACCTCCGGCGCACTGCACCACTGAGCCGGGGCCGCGATTCCCGAACAGCCTCTTTAGGCCAATGATCCGGACGGGACGGGCTTCCGACCCGAGTTCCGCACGCAACGCCGCTGCCGGGGCGTCGACTCTTCCGCGCGTCCGGGGGCGGCGAGCGGGTGCGAAGGCGACGGCGACGCCGTTCGCCTACGGGAACGTACGCAGCGCGGAATCCCCGTGAGCCGGGTGACCTCTGAGGTGTGTGGGGCGTACGGGACTCCATGTGGGCGGACTTGCCCGATGGTGCGGCGGGACGGGTGTGCCCGCGTGAATTTGCCTGCCGTGCCGAGCGGCGGGGCCGGGCGGGGCGGGTACCGTTCCGGCCGCTTCGGCGGGTAAGAGGTGCCGCGGCCCGCGGACTCGTACAACACCCCTGTACACAAGCGGAATTGAGCCGCCGGGGGTGTGGGTCCAGGTGCCGACGGGCCCTTGTGAGGCGTGACAGCGCCTGGTTAGGCTCCGGCTCGTTTCATTTCCTTCTTATTTTCTGCAAGTTCTTGGATGAGTTGTGAACGGGTTCGTTCGCGAGGCGGGGAGGGGGCGGGGGTGACGGAGACGGCCGAGTCCCGGGCGAGCGACATCCCGCCGCCCCCGCCCGTTCCCGCGACGACCGGGTCCGCGCCCCGCGACATGCGCCTCTTCTGGTGGTCCAACACGGCCGACGCCCTCGGCAGCCAGACCTCGGGCGTGGTGCTCCCGCTGCTGCTGCTCGCCCTCGGGTACCCGCCCGCGACCGTCGGCGTCATCGTGGGGGCTTCCGCGGCCCTCGGCCTGCTGCTCGGTCCGCCGGCCGCCGTACCCGCCGACCGGGGAGCGCGAAAGCCGGTCATGGTGTGGTCCGCGAGTGTGGCCGCGCTGGCCATGGCGGGCGTGGCCGTCGCGGTCGCCTCGGGGCGCCCGCCGCTGGCGCTGGTGCTGGGCGCGGTGGTGGTGGAGCGGTTCTGCACGGCCGTGTACGAAGCGGCCTCACGCGGCACGGTCGCCATGATCTGCCCCCCGGCGGGCTACCCCAGGCTGGTCGCCCGCCTCGAAGTGGGGGACCGGATCGCACTCGTCCTCGGTCCCGTGCTCGGCGGTGCGCTCTACCAACTGGGCCGCGCCTGGCCCTTCGTGGCCGACGCCCTGTCGTACGCCGTGACCGCCCTCTGCATCCGGTCCATGCGCGCGGACCTGAGCGCTCCCGGCGCGCGGACGGCGGCCGGGCCCCGGGAAACAGGGGCCCCCGCAGGCACGCATGACGCGGGGACCCATGACGCGGGAACCCAAGACGTAGGAGCCCAAGACGTAGGAGCCCAAGACGTAGGAGTCCATGACCTAGGAGCCCATGACGCGGGAGCCCCGGACGCACGACCCGCGGCCGAGACCGACAGGCCCCGCCCCCGGTCCCACACCCGCACCCGCACCCGCACCCGCATCCGCACCTTCCTACGCACCGAACTCGCCGCCGGACTGCGCCTCGTCGCCGGTTCGGCCGTGCTCCGGCTCGTCCTGCTCTGGACCTCCGTCGTCAACGGGGTACTGGCCGCCCTCTACTTCGGCATGCTCCTCACCCTCCAGCGCGAGGGGCACAGCGGTACCGCCACCGGCGCGGTGCTGGCCGTGGCGGGGGCGGCCGGCATCGCGGGCGCCCTCGGCGCCCCCGCGCTCGCCGCCAGGATCGGCCCCGCGCGCAGCGTCCTCGCCGTGACCTGGGTTCTCGTACCGCTCACGGCCACCTTGGCCGCGGCCCGTTCGCCGTGGGCCCAGGCGGCCCTGTTCGGCGGGATCTGCCTGACCATGCCGGTGGCCACGGTCGTCCTCCAGTCCCGGGCCATCGCCACGACCCCGCCGCACCTCCAGGCCCGCGCCGGAGCGGTCCTCGCCACTGCCGCGGGCGCCGCCGGCGCGCTGGGGCCGGTGGCGGCGGGCGTGCTCGCCGCGCGGGTCGGCGGCGGCGGACCCGCGCTCGGCAGCGCCGCGGTCCTCACCGTCCTTGCCCTGTACGTCAGTTGGGCATACCTCCGCACCCCGGCGCACCCCGGAGGGACCGCATGAGCGCCCGCCCGGCGGCCCCCCGCCCCGAGGACGGTCCCGCGCCGGCCTACCGGGTCTTCCGCCCCGAGCTGCCCGAGGTGTGTGCGGCCGACCCCGCACGGATGGTGTTCACCGCCGACGCGCAGGGCCGCTGCGAGGTCTTCACCTGGGACGCCGGAACCTCCGCCGCCCGACAGGTGACCGACAGACCCGGCGGCACCTTCCACTGCTCCATCGACGCCGACGCCCACGTGTGGTGGTTCGAGGAGGACGCGCACGCCCACGGCAGGTGGCGGTTCCAGGCCTTCGACGGCGGGCCCGTGCGCGACGGCCTGCGCGGCGTTCCCCCGGGGCGGGCCCGCGGCCTGGCGGTCAGCGCGAGCGGCGCCGTCGCCCTCGCACTGGGCGACGACGCCGGCACCACCGTCCACGGCGGCCCCCGTGGCGGCGCTGCCCGCACGGTGACCCGCCTGGCACGCCACGCCCACCTGACCGGCATCAGCGGCGACGGCGAACTGCTGGCCGTCGGCGGGCAGGCGCGATCGGCGCACGCCGTCACCGTGTTCCGCACCCGCGACGGCAGCCGCGCAGCCGCGCTGGGCCCGCAGGGCGGCGCGCTGTGGGCCCTCGGCTTCGGCCCGGCGGAAGGCCAACACGACCTGCTGCTCGTACGGGAGGACGCGGAGCGGTACGTCCTCGCCACCTGGCGGCCGGGGGAGTCCGTGCGCACGCACACCTGGTGCACGTTCGACACGGAGATCACCGCCCGCTGGTGCCCGGACGGCAGGGCCGTGCTGATCCGCCAGGACCGGCACGGGCGCAGCGTCCTGCACCGCGCCGACCTCCGCTCCCGCACCCTGAGCGTCCTGCCCACCGCCCCGGGCACCCTGCTCGACGCGGCGGAGCACGCCCACGGCGACGTACACACGCTCTGGACCAGCACCACCCAGCCGCCGCGCACGGTTTCCAGCGCGGGCACCCCGCTGCCGTCCCTGCCCCGGCTCGCCGATCCCGTACCGGGCGCACAGCACGACGTGTGGACGCCAGGGCCCGACGGGGACCTGCACACCCTCGTCACCCTCCCGGCCGAGGCGCGCGGTCCGCTGCCCACCGTGTTCCTCGTCCACGGCGGGCCCGCCGACCACGACCGGGACGCCTACGACGGCACCGTGCACTCCCTCGTCGCCTCCGGATTCGCCGTGGCCCGCGTCAACTACCGCGGCTCCACCGGGTACGGACCCTCCTGGCGCGCCGCGATGACCGAGGGCGTCGGACTCACCCAGGTGAACGACCTCGCCGCCGCCCGCGAGGACCTGGTGGCCCGCGGCTGGGCCGACCCCAAATTCCTTGCCCTGTGGGGGACTTCATGGGGCGGCTACCTCACTCTGCTGGCGCTCGGCAGCCGCCCCGGACTGTGGCGGGCCGGCGTGGCGGTGAAACCCGTCGCCCACCTCGCCCACGCCCACGCCACCACGACCCCGGCACTGCGCGCCCTCGACGAACGGCTCTTCGGCGGCACTCCCGAAGAGGTCCCGGAGCGCTACGCGCGCAGCTCCCCGCACACCTACCTCCCGCACCTCGAAGCACCCCTGCTCGTCGTCGCCGCCCGGCACGACGCGAAGTGCCCGCCCGGCCAAGTCCTGGACTACACGGCCGACCTGGCGGCGCACGGCAAGCGGCACGAGGTGCTCTGGCTCGACACGGGCCACGACGGCTACGACGGCGCGGACCACGTCCACGTCCTGCGCAGTGCCGTCGTCTTCCTCGACCGCGAACTGCGCGGTCGACGGCGCACCACCCCCACAGCGCCCTCCGCCACCCGGCGGGGGGAGTCCGGCCGCAGCACGGCGCACCATGCGCCCGCAGCGGCCGGAGCAGCCCCACCGCACCTCACGGAAAGGACAACAGATCATGCAGAAGGACATCATTCACAACGACCCGCTCGCGGGTGACGAGGAAAACCGCAAGCCGAGCGTCGGCATCACCGTGACGGTTCCGTTCCGCAACACCGAGGAAGGCGAGGACGAGGAGTAGGCACACCGCCACTCCCGTTCCGAAGGACCGGTCCGGGGCG
>NZ_JBSGZD010000111.1:0-23238 GCF_053610825.1 Streptomyces sp. NPDC054863
CTTGCGAATATCGCAAGGGCCGGGCTCCTTCACTTCTTCTCTTCATCTCCTCAATTGCGGAGCAGTCAGGACCACGGGGACAAGGCAGCGCGGATTCAAGACCTCTTGGGGAGTTCGGCCTCGATGAGGTCGGCCGCCCGCCGGGTGCCGCCCTCCTGGGCCATGTCGCGCGCGATCTCGTGCAGCCGGCCGGCGACTTCCGGGTCCGAGGTGAGCTGCAGGGCGGTCTCCCTCAGGAGTTCGGCGGTGGCGTCCTCCGTGTCGATGCGGCGGGCGACGCCCAGCGACGTGAGCATGTCGGCGTTGCCGAACTGGTCGACGGCCTGCGGAACGGCGATCATCGGGGTGCCGGTGGCCAGGCCCTCCTGGCTGCCGCCCGCACCCGCGTGCGTGACGAAGAGGTCGGCCTGCTTGAGGATCGTCAACTGCGGTGCCCAGTGCATGATTTCGACGTTCGCCGGGATCTCGCCGAGCTCGGACTCCTCGACGAACCTGCCGACCTGGAGCACCAGGTGCCAGCCGGGCAGATCACCGAAGGCCTTGATGCATTCGCGGTAGAAGGCGGGCTGCTTGGTGTAGGACGAGCCGAGCGAGACCAGCACCACCTTCTCCGCACCTGCCGGGCGGTGCCACTCCCCCTGATCCGCACGCTCGCCCTGACAGGCTCCGACGAAGGTGTGGATGGTCTCGTCGACGCGGTCGGCGTTCGGCTGGAGCGCCTTGGGGATGAGGACGAGGGAGCGGCTGGGGGCGATGAACCGGAAGAAGTCGTCCGCCGGCATGTCGTTCTCGCGCAGCCAGTCACCGAAGCGGGTGATGTACGCCTGCCCCCGCTCGGTCCTCATCAGTTCGGCGTGCAGCGGCTTGGCGACCTCTTCGTCGTACCCCTCCCAGGCGACCATGTTCGGCGACAGGGAGATGGCGGGCACGCCCCACCGGTGGGCGAGGATCGGGGCCGGGTAGCCGGTGATGTCGTGGATGACGAGGTCGGGCTCGTCACCCTCGAAGGCCTCGATCAGCTGCGGCAGCGCCTGGATGCCGTTGTACAGGAACGGTTCGAGGTTTTCGACGAGTTCGGTGCCCCAGGCCGCCGGGTCGGCGTCCTCGTCCGGCAGGTCCGAGGTGTAGACCACCGGCTCCGCACCGGTCGCGGCGATCTTCTCGGCGTACACCCCCGGGATCGCGTAGCTCACGCGGTGGCCGCGGGCGACCAGTTCACGGATGACTTCGAGGCTCGGGTTGACGTGGCCGGGAAAGGCCACGGAGAACATGAAGATGTGCGCGGGGGCGATGTGCCCGGGGACGGCGGACGCGGGGGCGGCGGACGTGGCTGCGCGAGGCGTGACGTTCATGCCCGTACCGTAAACGAGACGATACGTCTCGTGCAAGTCGTTTCCCCGATCCGCGCCCTCCGCCCGGCCGCTCAGCGCTGATAGCGGGCGAGCACCAAGTTGCCGTCCTCCTCCAGGCGTTGACGCAGCTGCCGCTCGTCGATCGCGCCGCTGTAGTACTCCTGGTACGCGGGCGTGGCGACCTTGTCCTTCCACTCCGGGTAGCCGCGCACCGACTGCGCGGGGGCCGGACGCAGATGGCCGGCGACGGCGGTGCCGGTGGCCCAGCCGTCCTTGGCGGTGCGCAGCGAGGGGTCCCTCAGGGCCTCGGTGCCGGTGGGCAGCATCCAGTCGCCCTTGGCGAGGCGCACCATGTTGTCCGGCCGGAGGAAGAAGTCGATGAACTCGACCGCCTCCTTCTTGTACGGGCTGTCCTCGGCCACCGACAGGGTCTGCGGGCTGACGCCCTGGGTGAGTCCGTCCTTGCCCGCCGGAGCGGGCAGCACCGTCCACGGGAAGCCCTCGGGCGCCTGCTGCGAGATCTGCTGGCGGTACGAGAAGCCCAGCGGGACCATCGCGTACTTGCCGCCGAAGAAGCCGGGGAGGGTGTCCGCGCCGCCCATGCCGAGGGTGGCGGCGGAAGCGGAGCCGTCGGTGTTGACCTGGTCGTGGACGGTGCCGGGGACGACCTCGTCGGCTTCGGTGAAGCGGACGGTGACCTTGCCGTCCTCGCCCTGGCGGAACAGCTCGCCGCCCGCCGACAGGCCGAGGTTGAGGGTGGCGGAGACGGGTTCCTTCAGGGGCCAGGCGACGCCGTACTTCTTGTCGCCGGCCTTCGTCATGTCCGCCGCCAGCTTCTTCGTCACCTGCCTGAACTCGTCCCAGGTCCACGGCTTTTCGGGGGTGGGGATGCGCACGCCCGAGGTCTTGAGCAGCTTCTCGTTGGCGATCAGGACGCGCGGCTCCTGGAGGAAGGGGACGCCGTAGACCTTCTTGTCGAAGGTGGCGGCGTCCCAACTACGCTGCGGGATACCGGACTTGAGGCGGGCCGGGAGGAGCTTCGTCAGATCGGCGAGGTAGCCGCCGTAGCCGAAGTCGGCGAGGTCGTCGGAGGCGTCGTGGATGATGTCCGGCGCCTCGCCGCCCTCGAAGGAGGTGAGGAGCTGGTCGTGGACGCTGTCCCAGCTGCCCTGGACGTACTGGATCCGGACCTTGGGGTGGGCCGCGTTCCACTCCTCCACGAGCTGTTTGTTGATGTCGACGGACTCCTTCTGCCAGGCCAGCGACTGGAAGCGGAGGGTGATCACACCGTTCTTGTCCGGACCGCGCTCGGTGGCCGAACAGCCGGTCAGGAGCAGGGCCGTCGCTGCGGCTGTCACGAGGATCCGGGGCGTACGCATCAGCTCTTCACCGCCCCGGCCAGCATGCCGCCGGTGATCCGCTTCTGGATGATCGCGAAGATCACCAGGGAGGGGAGCGTGGCGAGGAACGCGGCGGCGGCGAGCGGCCCGAGATCGGCCGCGCCCTCGTCGCCGATGAAGTGGGTGAGGACGACCGGCAAGGTCTGCTTCTCCGGGGACTTGAGCAGGACGAGCGCGAAGAAGAACTCGTTCCATGCGGTGATGAACGCGAACAGCGCGGTGGCGACCAGACCGGGCGCGAGCAGCGGCGCCGTGACCGAGACGAGCGTACGGAGCTTGCTCGCGCCGTCCACCGCCGCCGCCTCCTCCAGCTCGGGCGGGACCGCGCGCACGTAGCCGACGAGCATCCAGAGCGCGAAGGGCAGCGACCAGACGACGTACACCATGACCAGGCCGGGCAGCGAGTTGATCAGGTGCAGGTTCTTGAGGATCAGGAACAGCGGAATGATCACCAGGACGAACGGGAACGCCTGGCTGACCACGACCCAGCCGGTCGCCATGGTGGTGAGCCTGGAGCGGTGGCGGGCCATCACGAAGGCCATCGGGGTCGCGATCACGACGGCGATCAGAGCGGCGGCGAGCGCGGCGATCAGGCTGTTCCCGGCGGCTTCGAGGAGCGGCTGCTCGTCGAAGGCCTGCCGGAAGTTGTCGAAGCTGGGGTCCTCGGGGATCCAGGAGGGGTGCAGGTCGCCCAGCTCGCGCGGGGACTTGAAGGCCGTGGAGATCAGCCAGAGGAAAGGGAACGCGAGGAAGACCAGATACGCGAGCAGCGCGAGGTACTGACCGGCCCGGACGGGCCTGCTGGTGCGCATGGGTCCCGAGGTGAGGCTCACTTGTCGTCGCCTCCCTTGAGACGGCCCACCAGGAAGAGGGCGAGGAGTACGGAGATGACCGCGACCATGACGCAGCCCATCGCTGCGGCGTAGCCGAACTGCCCGTAGCGGAATGCCTCTTCGTAGGCGAAGAGCATCGGGAGCCGGGTACGGCCGCCGGGCCCGCCGTTGGTCAGGACGTAGACCAGGGCGAAGGAATTGAAGTTCCAGATGAAGTTGAGCGCGGTGATCGACAGCGCGATCGGCTTGAGCGCCGGCCAGGTCACGGCGCGGAAGCGGCGCCAGGCCCCGGCGCCGTCCAGGGCGGCGGCCTCGTGCAGTTCGTGCGGGGTGTTCTGGAGGCCGGCGAGGAGGGCGACGGTGGTCTGGGGCATGCCCGCCCAGATGCCGACGAGGATCACGGCGGGCAGGGCGGTGGCGAGGCCGGTGAGCCAGTCGCGGCCGTCGCCGAGGCCCAGATTTCGGATCGTCTCGTTGAGGATGCCCGCGTCGGAGTTGTATACGAGGCGCCACATGATGCCGACGACCACCTCGGGCATCGCCCACGGCACGATCGCCAGGGCCCGCGCCAGCCAGCGGAACCGGAGGTTCTGGTTGAGCAGCAGGGCCAGGCCCATGGCCAGCAGGAACTGCGGAACGGTGACGCCGACCGCCCAGAGCAGACCGATCCGGAACGAGTCCCAGAAGAGGGTGTCGTGCAGCAGGTCCTGGAAGTTGAGTGCGCCGACCCATTGGGTGGGGGCGGTGCGGCCCGACTGCGAGTCGGTGAAGGCGAGGGCGACGCCGTACAGCAGCGGACCGACGCTCAGGATCAGGATCGGGATCAGGGCGGGAAGCACCAGGAACCAGGTCCCGAAGTCGGTCCGCCGCCCCGGCTCCGGTCTGCGGACCGGTTTCGGTTTCCCGGGTCGCCCCTTTTCGGTAGCCAATGACACGGATTGGGCTCCTTCAGGCAGTTCAGGCTACTTCTACCGGTTTGGCCGCCCTGGCGACCCCCGTCATCGTGCTGACGGTCCGTGAGTTCGTCAAGCCAACCTGCACTGATGCGAGACTTTGTCGGATTCACTGCGGAAAAGAACACCCACCGGCCACACGGGAGAGCACGACGATGGACGAGACGCGCGCACGCGAGGTGCTGGAGGCGACCGGGCTCGCGGCCGGGGCCGAGCTGGTGTCCCTGGGCGAGAACGCGGTTTTCGCGGTGGAGAGCGCGGACGGTTCGTTCGTCGCCAAGGTCGGCCGCAGCTCCCCCGACCTGGCCGCCCGCGCGGAGCGCGAGCTGGCCGTCGGCGAGTGGCTGGCGAGCGCCGGAGTGCCTGCCGTGCGTCCCGCCACCGACAGGCCGTGGCTGGTGGACGGGCACCCGGTGACGCTATGGCACCGGCTGCCCGATGCCGTACGCCCCTCGCAGCCGCGGGACGTCGCCGAGCTGCTGAACCTGGTGCACGCCCTGCCCGCCCCGCCGTTCGCACTGCCGCCGCGGGACCTCCTGGCGGGGGTCGAGCGGTGGCTGCGGCTGGCGGGCGACGCGATCGACACCGAGGACGCGGTCTATCTGCGGGGCCGCCGCGACGGATTCGCCGCCGCCGCTGCCGCGCTGAACCCGCACCTGACGCCGGGCGCGATCCACGGGGACGCGCTGCCCCGCAACGTCATGGTCGGGCCGGACGGTCCTGTCCTGGTCGACCTGGAGACCTTCGCCACCGACGTCCGCGAGCACGACCTCGTCGTCATGGCCCTGTCCCGGGACCGGTACGGCCTGCCGGACGACGCCTACGCCGCGTTCGTCGCCACCTATGGCTGGGACGTGCGCGAGTGGGACGGCTGTACGGTGCTGCGCGGCGCCCGGGAGACCGCGAGCTGCGCCTGGGTCGCCCAGCACGCGCCGACCAACCCGAAGGCCCTGGCGGAATTCCGGCGGCGGGTGGCCTCGCTGCGGGACAACGACCCCGAGGTGCGCTGGTACCCGTTCTGAGCGGCGCGCCGACTACTGCGCCCCCGCCCGGTCGGCCCGCCGCGCCCGGCCCCGCCACGGTCGGCCCCGCCGCGGTCGGCCCCGCCGCGGTCGGCACGGCCCCGGTCACGGCCCCGGTCGGCCGTCGGTCAGCCCGCCGCGGTCGCCCGGCTCGGGGAGCGCAGCGGCCAGGCCGGGTCGATGACCGCGTCCGAGGTGCCCTTCTTGCGGAGGAACTCCTGGAAGCCGCCCGCCCAGTCCGCGTACCACCGCACCTGCTCCTGGTGCAGCTCGGGCAGGCCGAGGCTCGCGATCGTGGGGTGCCGCTCGGCTATCGCGATCGCGACCCGGACCGCGGCCAGTGCGTCGGCCGACGCCTCGTGCGCCCCGTCGAGCACCACGCCGTACTCGACGCAGACCGCTTCGAGGGTGCGCTTGCCGCGCCGGTAGCGGTCGACCGCCCGGTCGATGGTGAGCGGGTCGACGACGGGTCCGATGCCCGGCTCGCCCGTGAGCTCGGCGAGCCGGTCGCCCAGTGCGGGCAGTCCGTGTCTCGCGAGCTCGGCGGAGAGCAGCGTCAGATCGAACGCCGCGTTGTACGCGACCACCGGAACCCCCCGCGCCCAGTGCTCGACGAGGACCTGTGCGACCTCGTCGGCCACCTCGCGCACCGGACGCCCCTCGGCCGTCGCACGCTCATTGGTGATGCCGTGTATCGCCGAGGCCTGCTCCGGAATCCTGATCCCCGGATCGGCCAGCCACAGCCGCTGTCCGGCCACCGCCCCGCCCCGCACCTCGACGATCGCCGCCGTCACGATGCGCGACTCCAACGGCTCCGTACCCGTGGTCTCCAGGTCGAAGCCGATCAGCGATTCCCCGTGCCATCCCATTCCTGGGCCTCCTTGCGTCTTCTCCCCCAACGGAGAACCACCCTCGCACGCAGCACTGACAATCCGTCTCGGAGGTCGTGCGCGCAGGGGGCCACGGGGTGCTAGGAAACCGGCCGGGAGTCCGTCCACACCGCTTCGAATTCCTCCCGGTACGTCTCGAAGAGGCCGTGCTCGGAGTCCTCGCCGTGCCGCACCACCCCGTCGCGCCCGCCCCGCCCGCCGCCGCGCAGCACCAGCACCGGCGCCTCCATGCCGCGCGCCCTGCGCAGGTACGACTGGACGACGGCGAGCCCGCCGGGGCCGTCGCCGTCGACGAGGTACGCGGTGAAGCGCGGAGTCTCGTCGAAGACCTGGATCTGGAAGGCGCCCGGGTCCCGGAGACTGGCCCGCACCCGGCGCATGTGCAGGATGTTCATTTCCACCGACCGGCTCAACTCTCCCTTGCGCAGACCCAGTTCGCGTTCGCGCCGCTTCACGGAACTGCTCGCCGGGTTGAGGAAGAGCAGCCGGACCCGGCAGCCGGCCTCGGCGAGGCGGACCAGTCGCCGGCCGGAGAAGTTCTGCACGAGGAGGTTCAGGCCTATCCCGATGGCGTCGACGCGGCGGGCGCCGCCGAAGAGGTCCTCGGCGGGCAGCTGCCGCTGGAGACGGACCCGGTCGGGGTGGACGGACACCACGTCCGCGTAGCGGTCGCCGACGAGGTCCTCGACGGCGTCGACCGGCAGCCGGTCCGCGGACGGCGCGCCCGAGCCCGCGCCGAGAATCTCCAGGAGGCGGGCGGAGGCCCTCTCCGCCTGGGCGAGGACGGTCACGGACAGGGCGCGGTTGCGGGAGACGACGTTGCGGGTGACCTCCAGCTCGTCCAGCGCCAGCTCGACGTCGCGCCGGTCGTCGTAGTACGGCTCGAAGCACGGCCAGTGCTGCACCATCAGCTCGCGCAGCTGGGGCAGCGTCAGGAAGCTCAGTACGTTGTCGTCGGCGGGGTCCAGAAGGTACCCCTTGCGGCGGCTCACCTCGCGGACGGCGACGGCGCGCTGCACCCACTCCTGTCCGGCGGGCCCTGCGGCGGCCACCACCCATTCCTCGCCGTGCACCGGTTCGTACACCGGGCGCAGCACGGCGGCGACGACGGCGCGCATCCGCTGCTCGACCAGGTTGAGCCAGATGTAGGCGCGGCCGGCCCGCTGGGCGCGCGTACGCACCTCGCTCCAGGCGTCGGTGCCCCAGTCCAGTTCCGAGCCGATCTCCATCGGCCGTGCGAGGGAGACCGCACCGGGCGGGACGTCTCCCGGGCCGCCCTCGCGCCCCGTGTCCCCCGGGGGTAGCTCCAGCCCTCCCGAGCTCACCCACGCACCGCCTTCTGAACTCTTGTCCGCCCACCGCCAACGATCAAGGAAGGGTACTCCGCATGGGGCGGCCGGTGCAGCCGTTCCCCGAGACGGCCGGAACCGCTGGGTGGTTGGCCCGCATTGGGGGAAGATTCGGGGGAAGATGCGACATCTCCAGAGCTCCGTCCTCGTTGCTGGTTCCGTCCCCGTTGCTCCGTACCACCCGGATCAGAAGTGGAAGAGTCGATTCGATGCAGGTCTGGCCGGGAGAGGCATATCCCCTGGGCGCCACGTACGACGGCGCCGGCACCAATTTCGCGGTCTTCTCGGAGGCCGCCGAGCGGGTCGAGCTGTGCCTGCTGCACGAGGACGGTTCGGAGACCGCCGTCGAGCTGCGGGAGAGCGACGCGTTCGTACGCCACGCCTACCTGCCCGGCATCATGCCGGGCCAGCGGTACGGCTACCGCGTCCACGGCCCGTACGAGCCCGCCCGGGGGCTGCGGTCCAACTCGGCGAAGCTGCTGCTCGACCCGTACGCGAAGGCGGTCAGCGGGCAGATCGACTGGGGCGAGTCGGTGTACGGCTACCACTTCGGCAAGCCGGACTCGCGCAACGACCAGGACTCGGCGCCGCACACGATGACGTCCGTGGTGGTCAATCCGTACTTCGACTGGGGCGACGACCGCCCGCCCCGGACGGCCTACCACCGCACCATCCTCTATGAGGCGCACGTCAAGGGCCTCACGATGCTGCACCCCGACCTCCCCGACGAGCTGCGCGGTTCGTACGCGGCCCTCGCGCACCCGGCGATCATCGACCACCTGGTGGAACTGGGCGTCACGGCGCTGGAGCTGATGCCGGTGCACCAGTTCGTGAACGACCACCGCCTCGTCGACGCCGGGATGAACAACTACTGGGGCTACAACACCATCGGCTTCTTCGCCCCGCACAACAGCTACGCCTCGTGGGGCGACCGGGGCGAGCAGGTGCTGGAGTTCAAGACGGCCGTCAAGGCGCTGCACGAGGCGGGCATCGAGGTCATCCTCGACGTGGTCTACAACCACACGGCGGAGGGCAACCACCTGGGGCCCACGCTGTCCTTCCGCGGCCTGGACAACCCCTCGTACTACCGCCTCGCGGACGACCCGAAGTACTACATGGACACGACCGGAACCGGCAATTCCCTGCTGATGCGGTCCCCGCACGTGCTCCAGCTGATCATGGACTCGCTGCGGTACTGGGTGACCGAGATGCGGGTGGACGGGTTCCGTTTCGACCTCGCGGCGACGCTGGCCCGGCAGTTCCACGAGGTGGACCGGCTGTCGTCGTTCTTCGACCTGGTGCAGCAGGATCCGGTCGTCAGCCAGGTGAAGCTGATCGCCGAGCCCTGGGACGTCGGCGAGGGCGGCTACCAAGTGGGCAACTTCCCGCCGCTGTGGACGGAGTGGAACGGCAAGTACCGGGACACCGTGCGCGACATGTGGCGCGGTGAGCCGCAGACGATCGCGGAGTTCGCGGGGCGGCTGACGGGGTCGTCCGACCTCTACCAGGACGACGGGCGGCGTCCGCTCGCCTCGATCAACTTCACCACCTGCCACGACGGTTTCACGCTGCACGACCTGGTCGCGTACAACGACAAGCACAACAGCGCCAACGGCGAGGGCAACCGGGACGGCGAGAGCCACAACCGGTCGTGGAACTGCGGTGCGGAGGGCCCCACAGACGACCCCGAGATCCTGGCCCTGCGGCAGCGGCAGATGCGCAACTTCGTGGCGACGCTGATGCTGTCGCAAGGGGTGCCGATGCTGAGCCACGGCGACGAGTTCGCGCGCACCCAGGGCGGCAACAACAACGCCTACTGCCAGGACAACGAGCTGGCCTGGGTGCCCTGGCCCGGTCCCGACTCCGAGGGCAACAGGGCGGAGGACGGCACGCTCCTGGTGTTCACCCGCGCGATGGTGGCGCTGCGGCGCGACCATCCGGTGTTCCGGCGGCGGCGCTTCTTCCACGGCCGGCCGGTGCGGGGCACGCAGGACGAGCTCTCGGACATCGCGTGGTTCACGCCGGAGGGCGAGCCGATGGCCCAGGAGGACTGGGAGGCCGCGCAGGCCAAGGCGCTGACGGTGTTCCTCAACGGGGAGGCGATCTCGGAGCCGGGCTCGCGCGGGGAGCGCATCGCCGACGACTCGTTCCTGCTGATGTTCAACGCGAGCGCCCGGACGCTGGAATTCGTGGTTCCGGAGGACCATGGGGAGCAGTGGGAAGTGGTCGTGGACACCGCCCGCGAGGACGGGGTTCCGCCGGGGACGGGCGGCAAGCACGACGCGGGCGAGCACCTCACGCTGATCGGCCGGAGCCTGACGGTTCTTCAGCGTCCCGCGTGAGCGCCGTGTCCCGCGCGAGCGCCGCCGCTGTGTCCGCCGCCGCAGTACTTACTGCGGCAGGGGTGGTACGGGACCTGCCCGCGCGGGGGCGTACCGCCCAGGACAGTCCGGCGCACAGCACGGCCGCGCCGATCGCGACGGCGAAGGCGGCGGGCGGGCCGCTGCTCTCGGCGAGCCGGCCCGAGAGGGCGAGGGCGAGGGCCTGGCCGCCGACGATGCCGCTCATCAGGAAGGCCATCGACTCGGCCAGCCTGTTCGCGGGGACGAGGCGCTCGGTGAGCCCGAAGAGCGTGATCATGTGCGGGGCGTAGGCGACGCCGAGGACGAGGACGACGACGTACAGCGCCCACAGCTGCGAGACGAACACCAGCGGCACCGACAGCACGACCAGGGCCGCGGTGGCCGCGCGCCAGCGGGTGCTCAGCCCGATGCGGACGGGGACGGCGGCCATCGAGAAGCCCGCGACGGCACTCATCACGCCCATGGCGGCGTAGACGAGCCCGGCCTGCTCCGGGAGGCCCAGGTCCTCGGTGAGGGCGGTGATGCCCGCCTGGGATGCGCCGAACATGGCGCCCTGGAGGGCCATCGCGACGCGCAGCGCGTACACCGCACCGGCCTGCCTCGTACGTTCGGCGGAGCCGGTGCGCGCGGCCGGGCGTAGCAGGGACGCCGTCGGATGCAGGGCGAACCAGGTACCGCACACGGCGAGAAGTCCGGCGGCGACGAGCAGCGCAGCGGCCGGGTGCGCGAAGGCGACGGCGAGGCCGACGAGGGCGGGGCCCAGGACGAAGGTGACCTCGTCCAGGGTGCCTTCGAAGGACAGGACGGTGCCGACGAGGCGTTCGTCGGCGTCCTTGCGGCGGGCCAGCGCCAGGGTGCGGGTGCGGGACATCGGGCCGATCTGCGGCACGGATCCACCGGCGACGACGGCGATCAGCGCGAGCGCCACGGTGTCGGTGCGGGCGAGGGCGGCGAGGACGAGGGCGGTCACCGCGACGGCGTTGACGAGTGTCGCGCAGAGCACCACGAGTCGCTGTCCGCGCCTGTCGGCGGCGCGGCCCAACAGCGGCCCGCCGACGGTCTGTCCGGCCGCCAGGGCGCCGCCCACGAGCCCTGCGGTGGCGAGGCTTCCGCTGGTCTCGGCGACCAGCAGCAGGGTGCCGAGCTGGCACATCGCGAGCGGGAGCCTGCCGAGGAAGGAGACGAGGGGCAGGACCGGGCCGGTCAGCCCGATCGCCTCCCGATAGCTCTGCCGGTACGCGCGCAGGGCGCCTTTCGCGTTCCCGTTGTCTCCAGCCATCAGGCGAAATTAACGCCACGCGCGCGAGACGGTGCATGGGCTGATGACACAGAAGCCCCGAATCCGGGTACGTACGTTCGCATGACGCCGACCTCCACCTACCGCCTCCAGCTGCAGCCCGACTTCCCCTTCTCGGCCGCCGGAGAAGCGGTGCCGTACCTGGCCGCTCTCGGCATCTCGCACCTGCATCTGTCGCCCGTGCTGGAAGCCGTGCCGGGTTCGACGCACGGGTACGACGTCGTGGACCACGCGCGCGTACGTGCGGAGCTGGGCGGCGAGGAGGGCCTGCGGGCGCTCTCCCGCAAGGCCCGCGCGCACGGCCTCGGCCTGGTCCTGGACATCGTCCCCAACCACATGGCCGTCCCCGCGCCCGAGCACCTCAACGTGCCTCTGTGGGAGGTGCTGCGGGAGGGCCCCGCCTCGCCGTACGCCGGCTGGTTCGACCTGGACTGGGAGGCGGGCGGCGGCAAGGTGCTGCTGCCGGTGCTCGGCGGGCGGCTCGGCGAGGAGCTGGCGCACCTCTCTGTGGAGGACGGGGTGCTGCGCTACTTCGACCACGCCTTCCCGCTGCGCGAGGGCACCGAGAAGCTGCCGCTGCCGGAACTGCTCGACGCCCAGTGGTACCGGCTCGCCTGGTGGCGCCTGGCCCGCACCGAGCTCAACTACCGGCGCTTCTTCACCATTTCGGACCTGATCGGGGTGCGGGTGGAGGACCCGGAGGTGTTCACCGCCTCGCACGCGAAGATCCTCCAGCTGGTACGGGACGGGGTCGTCGAGGGGCTGCGCATCGACCACCCGGACGGACTCGCCGCACCGGGCGACTACCTGCGGCAACTGGCCGACGCCACCACGGCGGCCGTGGACGGCTCGGGCCGCACGGTGTGGACCGTCGTGGAGAAGATCCTCACCGGCGGGGAGCGGCTGCCCGCCGACTGGCCGGTCGCGGGCACGACGGGCTACGACGCGCTGCACAGGATCGACGGACTGTTCAACGACCCCACGGGCGCCGATGAACTCACCGAGCTGTACCGGACGTTCGCCGACCCGCCGGGCGACCGCGGCGGCTACTGGGCGGCGACCACCCGCCGGGCCGCGTACCGCGTCCTCACCCACGAGCTGGCCGCGGAGACCGGCTTCCTGGTGCGCACCGCCGAGCGGATCTGCGCCGCCGACCCGGCCCTGCGCGACCACGCCCCGTGGGCGCTGCGCACCGCGCTGCGCGAGCTGCTCGTGCGGATGCCGGTGTACCGGCCGTACGTGGCCGCGGGCGGGCCCACCCCGGAGGAGGCGGAGGCGACGCTGCCGCCGGAGGCGGTGCGGGAGGCGAAGGCGGTGTTCTCCGTGCCGGAGGAGGCGGCGGCGGTGGACGTGGTGCGGGCGCTGGCGCTCGGGCGGCTGGGGGCGGGGCCCGACCGGGCGGCGTTCTGCACCCGGTTCGCGCAGACCTCTTCCGCCCTGCGGGCCAAGGCGGTGGAGGACACCGCGTTCTACCGGTACGTACCGCTGCTGTCGGCGGCGGAGGTCGGCGGGGATCCCGGCCGGCCGGCCGTCTCGCCCGACGAGTTCCACGCGTTCTGCGCGCGCCTCGCCCGGGACTGGCCGGCCACCGGGACCGTGCTGTCCACGCACGACACCAAGCGCAGTGCGGACGTACGGGCGCGGCTGTCGGTGCTGACGGAGTGCCCGCAGCGGTGGGCCGGACTGCTGCGGCGGTGGGCCCAGGCGGCGCCCGCCCCCGACCCGCACGCGGCGTGGACGGCGTGGCAGACCGCCGTCGCCCTCCCGGAGGCGGGCGCCGGGCGGCTGGCTCCCGCGCTCCTCAAGGCGGCGCGGGAGGCGGGGCTGCACACGAGCTGGACGGAGCAGGACGCGTCCTACGAGCAGGCCCTGGACGACTTCGTACGGTCGGGTCCCGGCGGGCCCGCGCACTACGAGGTCTCGCTCTTCGCCCGCGAGTTGGCGCCGTACGTCCGGGCGAACACGCTGGGGGCGACGCTGGTGCAGCTGACGATGCCGGGGGTGCCGGAGCTGTACCAGGGGACGGAGCGCGAGTACCTGGCGCTGGTCGATCCGGACAACCGGCGGCCGGTCGCGTTCGAGAGCGCCGCCTTGGTGCGCGTGCACGGCAGGACCGACAGGAGCACCCTGTCGGACGAGAAGCTCGCCCTGACGACGACGGCCCTGCGGCTGCGCCGCGACCACCCGGAACTCTTCGGCGAGAGCGCGCCCTACGCGCCCCTCGCCGCACGCGGCCCGGCGGCGCGGCACTGCCTGGCGTTCAGCAGGGCGGGGGAGGCCGTCACGGCGGTCACCCGGCTGTCGATGCGACTGGCGGAGGCGGGCGGCTGGCAGGGGACGGAGCTGGAGCTGCCCGCGGGGCTGTGGGCCGATCAGCTGGCGGGGAGCCGGGAGTTCGAAGGGACGGTGCAGCTGTCGGCACTCTTCGCGGACCGGCCGGTGGCGCTGCTGGTGAGGGTGCACAGGTCGGCCTCTTGAGGCGCGGGCGCGGCTTGGGGCGCGGATGCCTCTTGAGGTGCGGACACCTGTTGAGGCTCGGACGCCTCTTGAGGTGAGGGGCGGGCGGAGGCGGGGGCGGCTCCGTACGGTGAGGACCTGCGCAGCAGTTCCGCGAAACGGGCTGCGGCGCCGGTCAGTTCGACCCGTGAGTACACGGTGAGGTCGCGCCACCACGGCGGGTCGACCGTCAGCACCACGCAGTCCTCGCCGACCGCGCCGCGCACGACGTGGGCCGGTGACGTCGCCACGCCGACGCCGGCGGCGGCCATCCGTACGGCGGTGGAGGTGTGCTCGGTGCGGACCGCCGTGCGCGGGGAGAAGCCGGCCCGTGCACAGGCCCAGTCGAGGAAGGCCCGGCCCTCGACCACCGCCTCCATCGCGCACCGCACCCACAGGTGCTCCGACAGTTCCTCCAGCCTGACCGAGGTGCGGCCCGCGAGGGGGTCGTCGAAGGGGACGACGAGCACGATGTCCTCCCGTCCGAAGGGGACGACGGGGCCCGGCCAGTGCTCGGGTCGCGGCCCCACCGCCAGGTCGGCGACGCCGCGTTCGACGTGGTCCTCCAGTGCGTCGGTGGTGGCGTACTCGTGGAGGTGGAGCGCGACGCCGGGGTGTTCGCGGCGCCACTGGGCGAAGACGTCGGGGAGGATGCCGACGGCGACCGAGTGCAGGGCGGCGACGTGCAGTTCGCCGCCCTCGGCGCCGGCTGCCGCACGGGCGGCTCTGCGGGCCTGTACGGCGCTGCGCACGGCGCGTTCGGCGTGCGGGAGGTAGGCGCGGCCCATGACGGTGAGGCCGACGCCGCGCGGTCTGCGCTCCAGGAGGGCGCCGCCCACCGACTTCTCCAGGGCCTTGATCTGGTGCGAGAGAGCGGGCTGGGTGACGTGCAGCAGCTCGGCGGCCCGGGTGAAGGACCCCTCGTCGACGACCGCGAGGAAGTACTCCATCTGCCGAAGGCTCATCCCCGTGCGCTCCCCCATGAACGTTGTGCATCGCTCCGACAAGATTATTGCCTTGGACGCATCACCCCTGGTGGGCGGAGCCTTGGTCCATGACGGACAAGACGGCAGACGTGATCGTGATCGGCGGCGGCACCGGCGGCTACAGCACCGCCCTGCGGGCCGCCGCCCTGGGCCTGACGGTGGTGCTCGCCGAGCGCGACAAGGTGGGCGGGACCTGTCTGCACCGGGGCTGCGTCCCCTCCAAGGCGATGCTGCACGCGGCCGAACTCGTCGACGGCATCGCGGAGGCCCGGGAGCGCTGGGGAGTGAAGGCGACCCTGGACTCGGTGGACTGGCCGGCGCTGGTGGCGACCCGCGACGACATCGTGTCGCGCAACCACAAGGGCGTGGAGGGACACCTGTCCCATGCGGGGGTTCACGTGCTGCGCGGCAGCGCCGAGTTGACCGGGGACCGTACGGTACGGGTGGAGGGGCACGGGGAGTTCACCGCACGCCGTGGCATTGTCCTGGCCACCGGGTCCCGCCCTCGTACGCTGCCGGGGCTCGCCCCGGACGGACGGCGGGTCGTCACCAGCGACGACGCACTCTTCGCACCCGGGCTGCCCGCTTCCGTCCTTGTGCTCGGCGGGGGCGCGATCGGGGTGGAGTACGCCTCCTTCCACCGCTCCTTGGGAGCCGACGTCACCCTCGTGGAGGCGGCGGACCGGCTCGTACCCCTCGAAGACGCCGAGGTGAGCCGTCACTTGACGCGTGGGCTGAAGAAGCGCGGCATCGACGTGCAGGTGGGGTCGCGACTGCTGGACACCGAGGTTCTGCCGGACGGGGTGCGGGCCACGGTGCGCACCGCGCGCGGCGAGACCCGCACCGTGGCGGCGGACCGGCTGCTGGTGGCGGTCGGGCGGGTGCCGGTGACCGACGGGCTCGGCCTCGCGGCAGCCGGTCTTGCCACCGACGAACGGGGGTTCGTGGCCCCGGCGGACTGGTCCCGGCTGGAGACCGCGGTGCCGGGCGTCCATGTGGTCGGTGACCTGCTGCCGCCGCCCTCGCTCGGCCTGGCGCACGCCTCGTTCGCGGAGGGCCTGCTGGTCGCCGAGACCCTGGCCGGGGTCCCTTCGCCGCCCGTCGACTACGCGGCGGTGCCCCGGGTCACGTACTCCTCGCCGCAGACGGCCGCGGTCGGACTGAGCGAGGGCGAGGCGCGCTCCCGTGACCTGGACGTGGTGGTGAACACGATGCCGCTGACCGCCGTCGCCAAGGGCATGGTGCACGGGCAGGGCGGCGTGGTGAAGGTGGTCGCCGAACGCGACGGCCGGGTGCTGGGCGTCCATCTGGTCGGGCCGCACGTCTCGGAGATGATCGCCGAGAGCCAGCTGATCGTCGGCTGGGACGCGGAACCCTCCGACGTCGCCCGGCACCTCCACGCCCACCCGACGCTCTCGGAGGCGGTCGGCGAGACGTTCCTGACCCTCGCCGGACGGGGGCTGCACCAGCAGTAGCGAGCAGCGGTGACGGCGACGGCAGCGACAACAGCGGTGGCTCAGCGGTCATTTGGGGGCCGGAGCACCGCCGAGAGAAGGCGGCGGGGCCGGGGGCATGCTCACCCCGGCCCCGTCGCCCGTCCATGAGGGCCGGCGATCAGCGCCGCCCCGCCCCCTCGTACCCGACGGGAGCCGTGCGCGGGTACGGCGGGGCCGCCCCCGGACCGGGCCGCTCGGCGGCCTTCCCCGGTATCCGGACCGGCCACCAGGTCCGCTCCCCCAGCAGCGCCAGCGCCGACGGCAGGATCAGGGCCCGCAGGACCACCGCGTCGAACAGCACCGCCACCGTGAGACCGACGGCTATCTGCTTCATCTCGATGCGGTCGATGAACAGGAAGCTGACGAACACCGACACCATGATCACGGCGGCGCTGGTGACCACTCCGGCGGAACCCGCGATGCCGTCCACCACCGCCTGCCGGGTCGGCACTCCGCGCAGTACGGCCTCGCGGATCCGGCTGACCACGAAGATCTGGTAGTCCGTGGACAGCCCCACCAGGATGGCGAAGACCATCAGCGGGGTGCGCGACCCGACGAACCCGAGCGACTCGAAGCCGAGCAGCCCCTGCGCCCAGGTGCCCTGGAAGACGAGCGTCAGCACGCCCCAGGAGACCATCACCGCCGCCAGGTTGAGGAGCACGCCCAGGACGGCGAGGACGACCGAGCGGAACGCGGCGTACATGACCGCCAGACAGGCCAGCGAGACGAAGACGATCACCCAGAGGAGACGGTCCGACTGGTGTGCGGCGTAGTCGAATCCGCCCGCGATCTCACCGCTGACGGCGACCTCGGCCCCTGGCACCGCGCCGACGGTCGCCGGTATCAGCCCGGCGCGCAACCGCTCCAGTGAACGGGTCGCCTCCGGAGAGTTCTGGGTGTGCGGAACGGGCAGTTCCAGCAGGGTGGTCCGGCCGTCCGTCGAGGTCCGCAGGTGCGGAGCACCGTTCACCGCGAACAGGGGGTCGCCCTTCGTGCTCCCGGAGAGCCGGTTCAGGGCTTCCGCCACCGCCCCGGCGTGTGCCGGGTCGGAGCGTACGAGGACGAGGTGCGAGGCACCCTGGTCGGGGAAGGCGGCCGTCAGCCGGTCGTAGGCGGCGACGGCGGGCACGCTGTCGGGGAAGGTCTCCGTGCCCTCGGTGCCGAGCTTCATGTTCAGAGCGGGCAGGGCCAGGGCGGCGGTCGCCGCGAGGCCGACGAGCAGGGTGGCGAGGGGGCGTCGCATCACGGGGCGCAGCAGGGCGGTCCAGGCCTTGCTGTTGCTTGAACCACTCGTGCCCGAACTGCCGTTGCCAGAGCGGTTGTTGCCCGGGACGCCGGCGCCCCGGCGGCGGCGGTTCGCGCGGCCCCGGCGGCCGTCCACCCTGGGGCCGAGCTTCGCGAGCAGCGCGGGCAGGATGGTCAGCGAGCCGCCGACGGCGACCAGGGTGACGAGGATGGCGCCGGTGGCGATGGACGAGAAGATCACGTCGTCCATCAGGTAGAGGCCGCCGAGTGAGAGGGCGACGGCGAGTCCGGACTCGACGACCGCGCGCCCCGAGGTGGCGGCGGCCAGCTCGACCGCGGCGGCGTGGCTGAGGGTGCCGCCCGAGCGCTCCCGCTCCTCCCGCACCCTCTTGAGGTAGAAGAGCGAGTAGTCGACGCCGACCGCCATACCCAGCATGAAGATCACGCTGAGGGCGGCGCCGCCCGCGTCGGGGAAGAGCCAGGAGGCGGGCCCGTAGAGACCGACCGCTCCGGCGAAGGCCAGCAGGGCGAGCAGTACGGGGATTCCGGCGGCGATGACCGCGCCGAAGACGACGAGCAGGATGAGGAAGGTGACCGGGAGACTGATCATCTCGGTCCGCTGGAGGTCCTTGCCCTGCTGGTCGTTGACGGCGTTGGAGATGGAGGCGCTGCCGGTTTCCTCGATGCGCAGGTCCGGGTGCGCCTGCTGCGTCTGTGCGGTCTTGGCGAGGAGCGCGTCGACGTCCTCCTTGGCGGTTTCCTTGTCGCCGCGCAGAGTGACGGTGACCAGGAAGGCGCCGCCGTCCCCGGACCGTAACGGCCCGTCGACGTCGGTGACGGCCGGCAGGGTCCGCATCCGGCGTTCCAGATCGGCGGCGGCCGAGCGGGCGGCGGCCTGGTCGGGCTTGCCCTTGCCGCCGGTGATCAGGAACTTCTCGACCGGGGCCGGGGTCAGGTGCCCCTCGTCGGCGAGCGCCTCGGCGCGGCCGGCCTCGCCGACCCAGAAGTCGGCGAACGTGCCCTTGTTGGTGCCGATCGCGGCTCCGGCACCGACGCACAGCACGACGAGGAGGACCCATCCGACGATGGCGCGCCACGGGTGGGTGGCGCACCACCGTGCTGTCCTGACCGTGACCGGCTGCCTGCTGCCCTGCATGAGGGCTCCTCCCGTGGAAGCGTGCTGTCTGGGTGATCAGCTTCCTTCGGGGGGTGTACCTGAGTCACTGACACCAGCCGTACAGTCGCCCTGGGGTTTTCCCCAGGGCCGCACTGCGGTCAACCGCAGTGCGGTCAACCGCAGTGCGGTCAACGGCTGGGCCGTCAGGCCGACTTGAAGACCGCGCCTGTCGACGCGTGCATCACGCAGGCGTTGGGGTAGTTCTTCGCGAACACCATCCGTCGGCCGTCCCACATGCCGTACGACATGGCGGTGACCGGCTGGTAGATCATCGGGCAGGCGACGTCCGCGCGCTTGATCTTCGCGATGTCGCCGTCGACCGCCTTGAGCTGCTTGCAGGCGAGGGAGGCCGACGGGTGGCTGCTGCCCTTGCGCGGCGGGCAGCGCAGCAGGTTGCCCTTCATGGGTCCGACGGCTTCCTCACCCTCGATGACGACGGTGTACAGCCAGTTGCCCGGGAGGGCCTCCTGTTCCGTGGCCGCCGCGGTCGCGCTGCCCGCTCCGGCGAAGAGTGCCGCCGTGGCGGCTGCCGCGACGAGTGCCCTGCGTCCCGCTGTCCGTACTGCCGTCCGTACTGCCGACATGGCTGTCACCGTTCCTTGCACGGGTGCGCGCGGGCGGGCGCCCGCGCCGCTGCATGCATCGGCACGGCGTGCACCTGTGTTGACCGACACTGGGCCGAACGGCCCAACAACCCGACGGCCAGAAGCCCGGCAGTCCGCCAGTCCGCCAGTCCGCCAGTCCGCCAGTCCGGCAGTCCGGCAGTCCGGCAGTCCGGCAGTCCGGCAGTCCGAGGGTTCAGTTCGCCGACAGCCGGAAGGACATCCGGCCGAAGCTGACCTGGTCCCCGTCGTTGACCACGGCCGCCCCGGTGACCCGGCGCCCGTTCACACAGGTGCCGTTGGTGGAGCCGAGGTCGCGGAGGATCCAGATGCCGCCCTGCCTGGCCAGTTCCGCGTGCCGGCGCGAGACGGTCTCGTGGCTGAGCCGCAGTCCGTTGCCGGAGTCGCGGCCGATGCGCAGCGGCACCGGTCCCGGCTCGGGGAACAGCAGCTTCGGCAGCCGCTCGGTCGTCCAGGCCCTGCGCAGCCTCACGGTGAACGCGGAGGCGCGGCCGACCGCGGCGAACATCCGGCGCGACCAGCGGCCGTCGGTGTCCAGGTCCGAGGTGAGGACGGCCAGGTCGGCGGACTGCCGTGCCGCGAGGGCGAGTTCCATCCGGTGCAGGAAGGTTTCGTGCGACAGCTTGCCCTGGGCCGCACCTTCCCGCAGCACGGCGAGCGCACGGTCCCGCTCGGCGTCGGAGAGCCGCGCCGGGAAAGTGTGGGGCTCGTAAGGGGGCGTCACAGGAAGATTGTCGGGCCGAGACGGCAGGGGTGTCCAGCAGACCGGGCGTTCTCGCCCGAGCTGACCAGCGCGGGAACACGTGTTGCGGCGACTTCGAACGGGCACTCGGCACGAAGAGGGCCGACGGAACGGCTCGGTCCGGCAAGAAGATCCCGGCAGGCGAGGATCCCGGCCGGCGAGGATCCTGGCCGGCAAAGATCTTGGCTGCCGAAGATCCCGGCCGACACAATGACTTGGGCCAGCAGAGCTCTCCGACGAAGAGGGGCCGTCAGTGCTGTTCGACGTATGGGCACCACAAGCCGAGGAACGGGTCACGCTCCACCTGCCGGGCGGGGCCGTCGCCGCAGGGCCGTCCGGCACCACGGGGACATCTGTCACCACAGGGGCGTCCGGCACCACGGGAGCGTCCGGCACCACGTATCCCATGGAGCGCGATCCCGACCGGGACGGCTGGTGGACGGTACGGGCCGACGCGGCGGACGGCAGCCGCTACGGGTTCTCCCTGGACGGCGGCCCGGTCCTCCCGGATCCGCGCTCCCGCCGCCAGCCGGACGGGCCCGACGGGCTCAGCGCCGTCGTGGACCACGACGCGTTCGCATGGCGCGGCGGCTGGGCCGGCCGGCCGCTGACGGGGGCGGTGCTGTACGAGCTGCACATCGGCACGTACACCCGTGAGGGCACCTTCGACGCCGCCTCGAAGAGGCTCGGGCACCTGGTCGAGCTGGGAATCACCCATGTCGAGCTGATGCCGGTGTGTCCGTTCCCCGGGACGCACGGCTGGGGGTACGAGGGGGTGTCCCTCTGGGCGGTGCACGAGCCGTACGGCGGACCCGAAGGGCTGAAGCGGTTCGTCGACGCGGCGCACGCCGTCGGGCTCGGCGTGGTCCTCGACGTGGTGCACAACCACCTCGGCCCGTCCGGCAACCACCTTCCGCAGTTCGGCCCGTACTTCACGGAGACGCACCACACCCCCTGGGGTGCGGCGGTCAACCTGGACGCGCCCGGCTCGGACGAGGTGCGGGCGTACCTGGGCGAGAGCGCGCGGTCCTGGCTGCGGGACTACCGGCTCGACGGGCTGCGCCTGGACGCCGTGCACGCCCTCGCGGACACGCGGGCGCTGCACTTCCTGGAGGAGCTGTCGGCCGGTGTCGACGCCCTGGCGGCCGAGCTGGGCAGGCCGCTGTTCCTGATCGGCGAGTCCGACCTGGGCGATCCGCGCACCGTCACCCCGCGCGAGGCGGGCGGTCTCGGTCTGCACGCCCAGTGGAACGACGACTTCCACCACGCCCTGCACACCGCCCTCACGGGCGAGTCCCAGGGCTACTACGCGGACTTCGCCCGTGCTCCTCTTGAGGCGCTGGCGAAGACCCTCACACGGGCCTTCTTCCACGACGGTACGTATTCGTCGTTCCGGGGCCGGAAGCACGGCAGGCCCGTCGACCGCACGGCGACCTCCGCGCACCGGTTCCTCGGATACGCCCAGACGCACGACCAGGTGGGCAACCGTGCGCTCGGCGACCGGCTGTCCGCGTCGCTCTCCCCCGGGCTGCTGGCCTGCGCGGCGACGATCGTCCTGACGGGGCCCTTCACGCCGATGCTGTTCATGGGCGAGGAGTGGGGGGCGCGCACGCCCTGGCAGTTCTTCACCGACCACACCGATCCGGAGCTCGCCGAGGCGGTACGGGCCGGGCGCCGGCGGGAGTTCGCGGCGCACGGGTGGGCGGCCGAGGACATTCCGGATCCGCAGGATCCGCGCACCCGGGAGCGGTCCTGCCTCGACTGGTCGGAGCCGGACCGCGAGCCGCACGCCCGCCTGCTGGCCTGGCACCGCGAGCTGATCGCGCTGCGCCGCACGCAACCGGACCTGTCCGACCCGGACCTGGCCGCGGTGCGCACCGCCCACGCGACGGGCGGGGCGGATCGCTGGCTCGCGTTCCGCAGGGGCGACATCAGGGTCGCGGTGAACCTCTCCGACGCCCCGGCGACCATCGGTCTCGGCCGCAACGGACGCACCTCCGTGCTGGCGGCGTGGGAGCCGGTGGAGGCGCCGGGGCGGGACGGAGTGCTGGTGCTCCCGCCGGAGTCCTGCGTGGTGCTGGGGAATTGAGCACAAGGCCGACCGGGGCGGCGGCAGGGTGAGCCCTTGTGCTCACCGGGGCGGCGGCCCGGTGCTCTCCCTCGCTTCCAGGTGCGGGAGTTCGCCCTGGAGGCTGCGCACCGGCGCGCCGTCGACGACGGCGAGGAGTTCCTGCGCGGCCAGCCGGCCGAAGGCGGGGGTGTCGCGCACCAGGGCGGTCAGCCGGGGGTGGGTGACCCGGCAGAGGGACGAGTCGTCCCAGGCGACGATCGACAGGTCGCCGGGTACGGAGACGCCCCGCCCCGCGGCCACCGAGGTGCCCGCGACCGCCATCACGTCGTTGTCGTAGACGATCGCCGTCGGGCGGGTGCGCGGCGGCTCGTCGAGGATGCGGCGGGTGGCCTCGGCGCCCTCCGCGTCGGAGTAGTCGGTGGCGACCGAACGCACCTCGTCCTCTTTGAGGCCGCGGCGGGCCGCCTCCGCGCGCAGGGAGAGGATGCGCCGCTCGGTGTGGGCCAGGCCGCGCATTCCTGCGACGTGCACGATGCGGCGGTGGCCCAGGGAGTGCAGGTGGTCCAGTACGGAGGCCATCGCACCGGCGTCGTCGGCCCACACGTTGGAGAGGGGCAGCGGCACCTGAGCGTGGTGCGCGTCGGCCTCCAGGCCGCCTATGACAACGGCGGGCAGGCCCAGCGAGGCGAGCAGGGCGGGGCGCGGATCGTCCACCCTGGGATCCACGACCAGGACGCCGTCCACGCGGCGCTCCGCCCACCAGCGGCGCAGTACGTCCAGTTCGGTGTCGAGGTCCTCCACCACCTGGAAGAGCAGCGCCACTTGGCGCACGGAGAGCGCCTCCTGGATGCCGGAGACGAGTTGGAGGAAGAAGGACTCGACGCCAAGGGTGCGGGCGGGGCGGGCGAGCACCAGACCCGCGCAGCCCGCGCGTTCGCCGGAG
>NZ_JBSGZD010000112.1:0-23026 GCF_053610825.1 Streptomyces sp. NPDC054863
GTTCCGTCCGGGGCCCGTACCACGTAGAAGCCGCACCACGTAGAAACCGGAACACGTAGAAACCGGAACACGTAGAAACCGCACCACGTAGAAACCGGACCACACACGTTCGTACGAGGGAGTGGGGCGCCGCCCGTGACGACCCTGGCCCGCAAGCACCTGGCCCGCAAGCACCTGACCTCCCCCGCCGACCGGCTGCTGCTGGCGGTCGCCCGGCGCAACAAGGGACGCGCGGCGGGTGTCTTCACCACGTCCGCGCTCTCCGCCGGGGCGGCCGTCGCGCTGCCCGCCGTCGTCGGGCGCACGCTGGACCTGCTGCTCGCACGCGATCCCGACGCCACGGGCTGGCTCGTGCTGTGCGGTGTTCTGGTGGTCGCCGAGGTGCTGCTGGAAGCCGCCGAAGCCCTGTTCACCGGGACCGCGCAGGCCCGGTCGACCGCGTGGCTGCGCGGCATCGGCATGACGCGGCTGCTGGGTAGTGCTCCCGGGCACGCCGCCCGGTTCTCCCCCGGCGACACCGCGACCAGGCTGTCCGCCAACGCGACCGAGGCCGGTGCCGCACCGGGTGCCGCGGCCGGTCTGGCCGCGGCGTTGATCGCCCCGGTCGGCGCTCTCGTCGCGCTGGCCCTCGTCGACCCCTGGTGCGCGCTGGCTTTCGCGGCGGGCCTGCCGCTTCTGCTGCTGGTCCTGCGCGCCTTCGCCGTCGGTTCGTCCGACAGCATCGCCCGCTACCAGCAGGTCCAGTCCACCCTCGCGTCGCGGCTCACCGAGGCGCTGACCGGGGCGCGCAGCATCGCCGCCGCGGGCACCGTGGACCGTGAGCGCGCCCGGATCCTGGCTCCGCTGCCCGAACTCGGCGTCCGGGGACGCCTCATGTGGGTCGTGCACGGCCGCGCCGTGGCACGCAGCGGCGTCCTGCTGCCCCTGCTGACGACCGCCGTCGTGCTGGTCGGCGGCCTGGGGGTGATTTCCGGGCGGATGACCGTCGGCGATCTCCTCGCCGCGTCCCGGTACGCGGCCCTCGCCGCCGGGGTCGGGGCGGTGGCGGGCCTCATCGGTTCGCTGGTGCGCAGCCGCACCGCCGCCCGCCGGGTGGCCGAAGTACTGGCGCTGCCCGGCCTCCCGCACGGTGCGCACGGGCTTCCGCCGGGCGGCCCCGGCACCCTCGAACTGCGCGGGGTCGATGTCGTGCGGGACGGGAAGTTCCTGCTGCGCGGGGTGTCGCTGGTGCTCCCCGGCGGTACGACGACGGCCGTGGTCGGCCGCAGCGGGGCGGGCAAGTCGACCCTGGCCGCGGTCGCGGGGCGGCTGTGCGACCCGGACGCGGGGACCGTGCTGCTGGACGGAGTACCGCTGAGGGACGTCGAGGCGCGGCAGTTGCGCCGCGAGGTGGGGTACGCGTTCGAGCGCCCGGCGCTCTTCGGGGACACCCTCGGGGACGCGCTCGCCTCGGGTGCGTACACGGCGTCGCCCGCCGAGGTGCGGGCAGCGGCCGAAGCGGCGGGCGCCGACGACTTCGTACGACTGCTGCCGCGGGGGTACGACACCGCGCCCGGCGATGCGCCGCTCTCCGGCGGGGAGTTCCAACGCCTGGGTCTGGCAAGGGCGTTCGCGCACGCGGGGCGGCTCCTCGTGCTCGACGACGCGACCTCCAGCCTCGACACGGCGACGGAACGCCGCGTGGAGGAGGCGCTCGCCCGCGACGTCGGCCCCGGCACCCGCCTGTGCGTCGCCCACCGGCTCTCCTCCGCGGCCCGCGCGGATCTGGTCGTCTGGCTGGACGAGGGGCGGGTACGGGCGGTGGGCCCGCACCGGAAGCTGTGGCAGCACCGGGCCTACCGGGCGGTCTTCGCCGCCGCCGACGACGGACCGGAGGGGCGGGCATGAGCACTCGGGAGGCGACCGGGCCCGACCGGGGCGGTTCCACACCCGCCGGGCTGCGGCGCGACGGCCAGCGGCGCGACGGCCTGCGACGTAGCGAACTGCGGCGCGACGGAAAGCGGTTCTTCGCGCGGCGCAAGGTCGTGCTGGTGCGGATCACCGCGTGGTCGCTGGTGGAGTCGGCGCAGACGTTCCTCGGCGGCTACTGCCTCGCGCAGGCGCTCGACCGTGGCTTCCTGGTGGGGAAGGCGGGCCCCGGCACGGCCTGGCTGGCCCTCGCCGCGCTCGCGATCCTCGCGGGCGGACCGGTCGCCCGCGGCGTCTTCACCCAACTCTCGGCGCTGGTCGAGCCGTTCAGGGACGCCCTGGTACGGCGCGCGGTGGACCAGGCCCTGCACCGGGCCGTGACCGGCCGGGACGGCACGGCGACCGGAAGCGCCGTCTCCCGGCTCACCCAGCAGAGCGAGATCGCCCGGGACAGCTTCGCCGGGCTGGTGCTCACGGCACGGTCGTTCGTATTCACCGCGGTGGGTACGCTCGCCGGAATGTTCGCGCTGGCACCGGAGTTGCTGGTGGTCACGGCCCCTCCGCTGGTGCTGGGGCTCGGGCTCTTCCTGGCGACGCTGCGGCCGATGGCCACCGCCCAGCGGGCGTTCCTGGACGCGGAGGAGGAGTTCACCGACCGGACGCGCGCGGCCGGCGCAGGCCTGCGCGACGTGGTGGCCTGCGGCGTGCAGGTCGAGGTGGGCGCGCGCGCCGCCGGGGCGGCGTGGGCCGCGGAGCGTGCGGCGGGAGTGCTGGCGCGCTGGTCCGCGCTCCGGGTCGTCGCACTCGGGGTGGCCGGCCAACTCCCCCCCGTACTCCTCCTGATGGCCGTCCCGTGGCTGCTGGACCGGGGCCTCACCGCGGGCACGCTGACGGGTGCGCTCACCTACCTCGTACAGTCCCTGCTGCCCGCCCTGCACACGCTGATGACGGCCCTGGGCGCGGCGGGCACCCGACTGCTGGTGGTCCTGGACAGGTTCGCGCCCGCCCCGGAGGCGGACGGGGCCGTGAGCGGCGGTTCGGCCGGCCCGAGCGACGGGGCCGACGGCACCGGCGGCTCCGCACCGGCGCCCCGCCCCCGCCCGGCCCTTCCCGTCCGCCGGGCCCCCCGGCCCGCACGTCCGGCCCTCGCCGGGCGGCCCCCCGCCCCCAAGCGGCCCCCCGCCGCCGAACTGCTCGGCGTCAGCCTCGCGTACGGGCCGGGCGCCCGCCCCGTACTGGACGGTCTCGACCTGACCGTCGGCCCCGGGGAGCACCTCGCCGTGGTGGGGCCCAGCGGCATCGGCAAGTCGACGCTGACCAATGTCCTCGCGGGACTGCTGTCCCCCGACGGGGGCGCGGTCCTCCTCGGCGGCCGGTGCCTCCGGGGGCGTACCCCTGCCGAGCTGGCCCGCCTGCGTGCACTCGTCCCTCAGGAGGCATACGTCTTCACCGCGAGCGTCCGCGACAACCTCACCCACCTCCGCCCCGGCGCGACGGACGCCGAGGTGAAGGAGACGGTCGCCGCGCTGCACCTGGGGCCGCTGATCGCCCGGCTCGGCGACCTGGACGCCCTTCTCGTGCCGGACGAACTCTCGCAGGGGGAAAGGCAGTTGCTGACCCTCGCCCGCGCCCACCTGTCCCCCGCCCCGCTCCTCGTGCTGGACGAGGCGACCTGCCACCTGGACCGGGAGTCGGAGGACCGGGCGGAGCGGGCCCTGGCCGCACGGCCGGGGGCGCTGGTCGTGGTGGCACACCGGATGTCCTCCGCGCTGCGCGCCGACCGGGTCCTCGTGCTGGACGGAATCCGGGCGGACTGCGGGACGCATCAGGAACTCCTCGACCGGTCCGCCCTCTACCGGGACCTGACGGGCCACTGGCACGACGAGGGAACGCACCCTGCCGAGGACGGCACGGCGGCGGCATCCTGAACGGGCCGGTGAAACGAAGCCGGCCGGTGGCGCGGAGCGGCTCACACCCAGCCCGCGCCGCGCGCGATGCGTATCGCGTCGACCCGGTTGCGGGCGCCGGTCTTGCGGATGGACGCCGCCAGGTAGTTGCGCACGGTGCCCCGGGACAGGTGCAGGGCGAGCGCGATCTCGACGACGCAGGCGCCTTCGGCGGCGAGGGCAAGCACCGTCAGCTCCCTCGGCGTCAGGGGAATCTCCGTGGCGTGCAGGAGACCGACGGCCAGTGACACGTCGGCGTACCGCTCCCCTCTCGCGACCACGTGGATTCCCTCGACTAATCGCCCCGGGGAGCCCTCCTTGTCGACGTAGCCGAGCGCGCCCGCGTCGAAGGCGCGGCGCAGCACACCGGGCCGGTGGGCGGTGGCCAGCACCAGCAACCCGGCGCCTCCTGAGGCCTCTGGACCACCGGAGCGGCCCGGCACCAGGTCCTCGGCGTCGGCGACCCGGACCTCGGCCTGGCCCTGGCACTCCACGCCGGACCCCGGCGGGCCGCACGACACGTCGAGGTCCGCTTCGGCACGCAGCAGAGCGACCAGCGCGGAGCGGAAAAGGCCTGCCGCATGGGCGACTTGAACACGTATCACGGTGCATTCCTCCTGTGGGGGGCCCAAGGACTCCGGGGCCTCAGGTGGCTTCGGGTGGACACCCGCAACACAGTTCCCAGGACGCGCGAGAAGGAACGCTCCGCCACCCGCCTCGGGGAGCACGGGGGGCTCATCACCTGTCACCGTGCGCCATCGTGCGCCCCAGACAGACGTACGAAAGGGCCAGGGTCGTCCCCCGGCCGCCCGCAGGCCACTCGCAGGCCGTCAGGGAGCGACAGAATGCGGCGGCAACTCCCCCTCCCCGTGGTCTCCAGCCAGGGGGACAACACCTTCGCCGTGTACGACCGCGAGTTCGACAGCGCCGACGGTCAGGACACACCGGCTGCCCGGGACGGCGACGGCGAGGAGCGGGAGGCGACCGGCTTCAAGTTCGTCGACCTCGGCAAGCTGAAGGACGCATCGGACGCGCTGTGACCTGGGAACGGGGGGCGGGCCCGGCCCGCGCGGTCGGCTGCCCGGTCGGCGTCGGCCTGGAGATCGGCGACGTACCGAAGATCGGGCAGGCGCTGTCGGGGCGCCGGACCGGCTGACCCGCGCCCCCCGTCGTGCGGGGCGCTACTTGCCCAGCTCCGCGGCCCTGGCGGCACGTCGGGCGTACACCTCGTCCTTGGCCCCTGCCATCTCCCGCAGGGCCGTCCTCCGGTCCCGCTGGGCGAGCCGGTCCAGATAGAGGTGGCCGTGCAGATGGTCCGTCTCGTGCTGCAGGCACCGGGCGAAGTAGCCCCTGCCCTCGATCACCAGGGGGTTGCCGTCCTTGTCACGGCCTCGTACGACGGCACGGTCCTGGCGGGACACCACACGGAAGGGACCGGGGACGGACAGGCACCCTTCCGGTTCGTCGACCAGCCTGCGGTCGTCGGCCGGCACGTCGTCGAGCACCGGGTTGGCGATGTGCCCGACGTGGCGCACTCCCCACTCGTCCGTGATGTCCCACACGAACAGCTGCAGGTCCACGTCGATCTGGTTGGCGGCGAGTCCGGCGCCGTCCGCCACCTGGTTCGTGGCAAACATGTCGTCGATCAGCCGCGAGAGTTCCGGCGTCCCGAAGCGGGTGACCTCCCGGCACCGGCGCCGCAGGATCTCTTCCCCGACGACGGTGATGCGGCGCACCGTGCCCCGTTCGACCTCCGGTGCGAGCCTCGGAAAGGAATCGACGGGTTCGCCCTGCACGCGCACCCGGCGGTCCCGCGAGGTGTCGCCGAACCCCACTGCCATGACGTACCCACACCCTCCGCACATGTCCGGGCCCGCCGGGGACGACGCCCCGGCCGGCCTCGGGCCCATTTGACCGAATGCTTTGCAAAGTAGCACTCTTTGCAAATGAACGACGAGAAACCCCAAGCAGCGCCTCAGAAAGTGCCCGGGGCCGATCTCCTGGAGGATCCCCAGGCGGATCCCCAGACGGATCTCCAGGAGGATCCCCGGGCGGTTCTCCCTGGGGCCTCGACGGGAGCGCCGTTGCACCGCGCCCGACGGCTCCTCCCCGACCACCCCGTCCGCGTCGCCCTGCTGGACCTGCTCGCCGAGGTCGGCACCGTCACGTCCACGGAGGCCGCCGCCCGGCTCGGCCACAGCTCGGGCCTCTGCTCGTTCCACCTGCGCCAGCTCGCCCGGCACGGCCTCATCGAGGAAGTGCCGCACACGGGCGGGCGGGCACGGCCGTGGCGACTGCGCTGGGAGCCGTCCGAGCGGTCCGGCCCGGAAGCCGCGGCAGGTTTCAGCGCGCTCGCCCTGGGGCTGGAGGACGAGAGCCACCGGCACTGGCTGACCCACCGGGACCAGGCCCCGGCCGAGTGGCAGCAGGACGGGTCCTTCAGCGCCGTGGTTCACCTCACCCCGGCGGAAACGGCCGAACTCGCCGCCGCCGTCCGCCACCTGCTGGCCGGCTACCTCGAACGGGACCTGCGACCCGGCACGCGCCCCGCGGGCGCCGTGCCCGTGGCCGCGATCACCAGGCTGTTCCCCCTGCTGCCCGAGAACCCCGCACACCGGTGAGCGAGACCCTCGCCGTGAGGCGGACCGCGACCCTCGTCGGAGTCCGCCGCCCCGGAACGGGGGTTCAGCGCTCCCGGCCCGGGTTGCGGGCCAGGTGCACCACGTCCGGCACGCCCCGCTCCACCGCCACCTCCTCGGTCCGCACGGCCTCGAACCCGGCGTCGCGCAGCGCCTGCTCGAAGCGCGGCGACGGCTGCGCGGACCAGACGGCAAGGACACCGCCGGGGTTCAGCCTGGCGCGGCAGGCAGCGAGACCGACGGGGGTGTAGAGACTGCGGTTGTCTTCGGTGACGGTCCAGTCGGGGCCGTTGTCGATGTCCAGGCACAGCACGTCGTACACCCGTGCCTCATGCGTCTCCCCCGCCCACCCCTGCGCCCCCTGCCCGGGCACGCACAGATGGGCCACCAGGTCCGCACACAGCACGGACACGCGCGGATCGGCCAGCGCGGCACCGGAGATGCCACCCAGCGGCCCGGCCCTGTGCCAGTCGACGATCGCTTCCTCCCGCTCGACGACGGTGATCGCTCCCCAGTGCTCCTGCGCGGCGGCGTGCGCGAGGGAGAATCCGACGCCGAGTCCGCCGATCAGCAGCGAGGGCCGTTCCGGAACGTGCCCATCGGAGGCCGTGCAGGCGGCGTGGGCTGCATGGGCGGCGTCGACGAGCAGCCGCTCGGAGCGGCCGTCCGAAGTGTCCATCAGGAAGCAGCCGTTGACGATGATCTCGTACGTCGCCTCGCCGCGCCGTCGCAGCACGACCTCACCGTGCGCGCCTTCGCGGCGGTCGATCCGAACAGGGACTTCGGTCGGGGCCGACATGGGGCAACTCCTCTCCGCGACCGTACGGTCCGGTCGCTCTCCGGCTCAACGAAACCTCGCCCCCGGGGGTTCCACCGCACGCTCCCCCACCGTCACCTCCCGGGCTGCCGGGGTTCCGCCGGACAGGACGAAGACCGCGCAGGCGGCGAGCATCAGCGCACCCGCGGAGCGACCACGGGACCGCCCGGCCGATGACCGCCGAGCGGGCCTTTGAGCGCCTGGAACGGGCCGCGTGCATGATCAAAACACCGGAGGGTTAGCATATGAGCGCCGCCTAGCTCGAAAGAGAAACCCTGTGACTGTCAACGACGACTCGTTCACCAATTGGAAGAACCGCGAGGAAATCGCGGAGTCGATGATCCCCATCATCGGGAAGCTGCACCGGGAGCGTGATGTCACGGTCCTGATCCACAGCCGCTCCTTGGTGAACAAGTCGGTGGTCAGCATCCTCAAGACCCACCGATTCGCCCGCCAGATTGCCGGTGCGGAGCTCTCGATCACCGAGACGCTGCCCTTCCTCCAGGCGCTCACCACGCTCGACCTGGGCCCGTCCCAGATCGACATCGGCCTCCTCGCCGAGGCGTACCGGGCCGACGACCACGGCCTCTCGGTGGAGGAATTCACCGCCGAAGCCGTCTCGGGCGCCACGGGCGAGAACAAGATCGAGCGCAACGAGTCCCGCGACGTCGTGCTCTACGGCTTCGGCCGCATCGGCCGCCTGCTGGCCCGCCTCCTCATCGAGAAGGCCGGCTCGGGCAACGGCCTGCGGCTGCGCGCCATCGTGGTCCGCAAGGGTGCGGGCCAGGACATCGTGAAGCGCGCCTCGCTGCTGCGGCGCGACTCCATCCACGGCCAGTTCCAGGGCACGATCACCGTCGACGAGTCGAACGACACGATCATCGCCAACGGCAACACGATCAAGATGATCTACTCCGACGACCCGACCAAGGTCGACTACACGGAGTACGGCATCAAGGACGCCATCCTGATCGACAACACCGGCCGCTGGCGGGACCGCGAGGGCCTCTCCAAGCACCTGCGCCCCGGCATCGCCAAGGTCGTGCTGACCGCGCCGGGCAAGGGCGACGTCCCGAACATCGTGCACGGCGTCAACCACGACACCATCAAGCCGGACGAGCGGATCCTGTCCTGCGCCTCCTGCACCACGAACGCGATCGTGCCGCCGCTGAAGGCGATGGCCGACGAGTACGGCGTGCTGCGCGGCCACGTGGAGACCGTCCACTCGTTCACCAATGACCAGAACCTGCTGGACAACTACCACGGCTCCGACCGCCGTGGCCGCAGCGCACCGCTCAACATGGTGATCACGGAGACGGGCGCCGCGTCCGCCGTCGCGAAGGCGCTGCCCGACCTCGACGCCCGGATCACCGGCAGCTCGATCCGCGTCCCGGTCCCGAACGTCTCGATCGCGATCCTCAACCTGCGGCTCGCCCGCGAGGCCACCCGCGAGGAGGTCGTCGACCACCTCCGCGACATCTCGCTGAACTCGCCGCTCAAGCGCCAGATCGACTTCACCAGCGCTCCCGACGCGGTCTCCAGCGACTTCATCGGCTCGCGCCACTCGTCGATCATCGACGCGGGCGCGCTCAAGGTCGAGGGCGACGACGCGATCCTCTACCTCTGGTACGACAACGAGTTCGGCTACTCCTGCCAGGTCATCCGCGTGGTCCAGCACGTCTCCGGCGTCGAGTACCCGACGTACCCGGCCCCGGTGGTCTGACCCCCGCTGCTGCACCGACTGCCCCGCATCCCTCCCCTGAGGGGTGCGGGGCAGTTAACGTTCTCCCGACAACGGCAGTGACCATGACGGTGAACAGCGGGACGGGGCGGGCGAGTTGACGAGTACGGAACCGGTGGGCCCGACGGGTGCGGAACCGGTGGGTGCGGCGCCCTCCGAGGGCGGTTCGGGGTTCGAGGACTTCTACCGGGCGCATGCGGCGCCGCTCGTCGCCCTGCTGCTCCTGCGGGGCACCGGCCTTGTCGAGGCGGTACGCCTCGCCCAGGACGCGATGACCGTGGCGCACCGCTGGACGGGCCGACTCGGTACGAGCACCGGGGTCGACGCCCAGGGGCTGCGGACCTGGACGTTCCGGCTGGCGGCGGCCGCTCGCGGAGGAGCGGCGGTCGCCACGCCGGATCCCTTGCTGGGGGCAGGAGTCGAGAGCCCGCCCCTGCACACGCGCACAGCAGCGGCACTCGCCCCGCTCCGTGAGCTGAATGAGCGTCAGCTCGACGTCCTCGCCCACAGGTTGACCGGTTGCCCGCCCGGAGCCATCGGCTACGAGCTGGGGCTCTCGATGCCCAAGGTGCACCGGACGTTGCACCACGTCGGCAGAGTTCTCGGGGCCGGGCCGGAAGCGGAGGAGCGGGACGACCGCTTCGTGGGACTGCTGGCCGAGCTGGTCGGCGCTCTGGACCCCGTACTCGACCTGAAGGCCGGACTCGACCGGGTGAGCGACGAAGCCCTTCAACTCCCCCTGACATTCCGCGGCTTCGGCTCACCGCTCCCTGTGCCGCCGTACGGCGCCCCCCTGCTGCACACCTTTGCCGAGCCCGTCCCTTCCGGTGTACGGGCGTACGCCGCCGGCCTCGCGGTGCACGACGCCCCGTACCTCGACGCCGAGCGGGACCGGTTTCCCGTGGCGGAGCTGGCGGCGGGGCGGCTCGGGGCGGTGTTCGCCCTCCAGGTGGAGAGGTTCCGGCGAGAGTCCGAGCTGTCCGGATTCCGCACCACCCGCGACGACTTCACGGCGCCGGACGCCCGGGACTTCGCCGTGGCGCTGATGCGGGACGCCGCGCGCGCCGCGCCGATGTTCGACGCCGTGAAGAACCTCGACGTACCGCGCCGGGCCGGTTCCCTGGTGCGGGGCCTGTCCGATGACGACCCCTATACGATCGAAGTGTCCTACGACGGCATCGAGCTGTCCCTCGCACTGTCCCGATTCCGGCGCGCGGCACTGCACTTGGCCCTCCGTGCGATGCACCGGCCCGGCGTGGACACCGGGCACGAGGCCCAGGGGCCCCTCGCCGACGCCCTGCGCAACTCCCTGCTCGACACCCACCGGATGCTCCACCAGCTCGACGCCCTGAACTCCGACCTCTCCCGCGCCGAGTCGACCCTGCCGGACGGCTACTACGTCGACATGACCCGGGACTTCGACCTCCACCAGGCCTGCCACGCGGACCTGGCCCTCGGCATCGACGCCGCCTGGGACGCGCTGACACCGCCGTAGCCGTACGATCGGATTCCCACGACTGCCTACGACTGCGTGTGACTGCCTGGGCTGTCTCGTGGCACCGGCGGCCGGACGGGATCCGGGGCCGTTCCGTTCCCTCGTCGACCCGTGGCGAACTCCACGTCCCGACGGAGCTCCACGCGTCGTTCACACCTCTTCGGCTGCGATACGTTCGGGCGATGCGTCCCTCTATATCCCCGCAGGTCCGCCGCGGGTTCGTGGCCCTGTCCGCGACCGCGGTCACCGCTTTCGCCGGGGTCTCTCCCGCCGTCGCGAGCACGCACCTCTCGCTTGCGCGGACCACCCCGCCGGCCACTGCGGCGCCGGACGCCACCGGAGGGTCGAAGGGCAGGACGCCGCCCGCGCAGATGTCGACGGTCGGCGGCGAGCAGTTGGGCAAGCCGGGCCCGCAGGTCGGCGCGGGGGCGCCCGCACTGCCCGCGAACCTCTCCGCGCTGTCGTGGATCGTGTCGGACGCCGGCACCGGAGACGTCCTCGCCGCGTCGAACGCCCACTGGGCGCTCCCTCCGGCCAGCACCCTGAAGATGCTCTTCGCCGACACCGTGCTGCCCGGCCTTCCGCACGGCACCAGCCACAAGGTCACCGACGCCGACCTGGTCGGGATGGGTGCCGGGAGCAGCGCGGTCGGCATCGTGCCGGGGCAGCAGTACAAGGTGGCGGACCTGTGGCGCGGGGTGTTCCTGCGCTCGGGCAACGACGCCGTGCACGTCCTCGCCGCGATGAACGGCGGCGTGCCGAAGACGGTCGCCGACATGCAGAAGCGGGCCGAGGCACTGGGCGCCAAGGACACCCACGTCCTGAGCCCCGACGGCTACGACGCCCCGGGGCAGGTCTCCTCGGCGTACGACCTGTCGCTGTTCCTGCGCGAGGGCCTGAAGAACAAGGACTTCAAGGAGTACTGCTCCACGGCCGACGCCAAGTTCCCGGGCGGCCCGCAGACCAAGGGCAAGCCGTTCGGCATCTCCAACACCAACCGGATGCTGTCCGGGATCGGCGGGGTCGCCAAGTACCCCGGCCTGATCGGCGGCAAGAACGGTTACACCACCCACGCGGGCAACACCCTCGCCGAGGCCGCCGAGCGCGACGGCCGTACGCTCCTGGTCACGGTGATGAACCCGCAGGAGCAGAAGCACGACGAGATCTACCACGAGATGCGCCAGCTCCTCGACTGGGGTTTCGCCGCAGCGGGCAAGGCCAAGCCGATCGGCAGCCTGAACGCCACGGCCACGGCCCACGAGCCGAATCCCCCCAGGGGCGGCGCCGCGGCCACCACCGCCTCCGAATCGACGTCACCGGGTGCACTCGGCTGGACCGGAATCGGCGCGGCGGTGGTGGTCGCGGGAGGCGCGGTCGCCTTCGCCCTCAAGCGCCGCAAGGACGCCGGCCCCGAGAAGGGCGCGGAAGGGAGCGAGAACGCGCCGACCGCCTGACGGGAGCGCCCCTCACGGAAGCAACGAGGCGAGGGAGAAGCCCTCTGCGGCGATCCCATCCGGGCTCAACTCGACTTTCCTGCACAGGATTTGACGGGCCAGCAGGTGGTCGAGGGGGCGGTTGACCGACTCGACCGCCAGCAGGGTCGTGCCTCGGCGGAGGAGCACCGAGAACGCCTCGGGGCCGTCACCGAGGCCGACCTGTGCGAGGCGGCCCGGCGGGCCAGGATCCTCGACTGGATCGAGTCACTGCCCGACGGCTGGGACACCCTCCTCGGCGAGGACGGCGCCACCATGTCGGGCGGTCAGCGCCAACGCCTGCTGCTGGCAAGGGCGTTGCTCGCCGATCCGCCGGTACTCGTCCTGGACGAGCCCACCGAGGGACTCGACCCGGACACCGCAGCCGCCGTGCTCGGCGACATCCTCGACGCCACCCGGGGCCGCACCACGCTCCTGGTCACCCACGCACAGTCGGGGCTCGCCGCCGCCGACCGGATCGTGACCCTCGACCGGCACCGACACACCACCACCATCGCTAGAAGGCGGGCTCCGTCGCGATCTGGATGAGGTTGCCGCAGGTGTCGTCCAGTACGGCGACGGTCACCGGCCCTGCGTCCATCGGCTCCTGCGTGAACCGCACCCCCAGCGCGGTCAGCCTGCGGAACTCCGCGTGGACGTCGGCCACGGCGAACTGGGCCACCGGAATGCCGTCCTCGACCAGTGCGCTCCGGTACGGCTCGACGGCGGGGTGGGCGGCGGGTTCGAGGAGGAGCTCCGTGCCGTCGGGGTTCTCGGGCGACACGACGGTCAGCCAGCGGTACTCGCCCAGCGGCACCTCGTGCTTCTTCACGAAGCCCAGGATCTCCGTGTAGAAGCGCAGGGCCTTTTCCTGGTCGTCGACGAAGACGCTGGTCAGGTGGATCTTCATGGAATCGGCTCCGGTTCGGTGCGGCTCGGGGCATCGGGCGGGGCGCCGGGGGTGAGCCAGCGACCCATGATGCGCTCCAGAGGTCGGGTGTTCAGGTCGTGGAACTTGTAGCGGCCCTCGCGCCTGACCCGGACCAGGTCGGCCGCCTCCAGGACGGCCAGATGCTGGCTGACCGCCTGGCGCGACAGCCCCAGTCCGTGCCGGGTCGTGAGCCGCGTACATATTTCGAACAGGGACTGACCGCTCCGCTCCGCCAGCTCGTCGAGGATCTTCCGGCGGGTGGGGTCGGCCAGTGCCTTGAAGACATCGTCCGTCACCACTCCAGGATAGGCAAGTGATGACTTGCCTATCAAGTGCGGCGACGCTCCCCGGCCGGCGCCTGGCCCGACCTCGGCCTGTCCTCGGCCCACCCTCAGCCCGACTCGGCCTGTCCCCAGCCCACCCTCGGCCCGACCTCGGCCTGTCCTCGGCCCGTCCCCACCCGGCCGTCACTCGACTGGAGCAGGCGCAGTCCGTAGGCGGTGTCCTCGTCGCGGAACGGGTCGAACTCCGCGACGGCGACACAGGCGGGCGGCAGTCCCGCCAGGTCGGCGGCCCACCCGGGGACCGGGCCCGGTTTCCAGCGGGGGTACGGGCGGGCACCGCCGCCGCCGCGAGCCTCGGCCGGCCCCGGCACAAGGCCCGTACCGCCCTGCGCTTCACCAGATCGCGAAGCCCCTGGGCCTCGAACTCACCGACCCCGACGGGCTGTTGAGCTCCTCGATCGCCCTCACCTCATGGCGACTGCTCGACATCGACCGAGGAAGCCCCCGGCCGACCGACGTCAGGCGCCGAGCGCGCCGAGCGCTTCGAGCAGTTCGCGCTCCCGCTCCGCGCACAGCCCGGCCCGCCGTTCCCGGTCGAGGCCCTGCTCTCGCTCCCAGCGCAGCGTGTCGGCCAGCATGTCCGCCCGGGGCCGGTGCCGCAGCCCCGCGTCGCGCGCCGCCGACCCGTCGCGGGCCGCCCAGCCTTCCCAGCCCGGCTCGGCCACCCACATCGGCAGCGACCCCGGCCCCATGGCCTGAACCACCCCGTGGGTGAGCAGCCACGCCGATTCGGCGGTGACCGCAGGGCCCGTGTGCCCGCCCGTCGTACGGGACAGCTCGATCCACTCCTGCAACGGGACGACAGGCCCCACCGCGTTGTACGTGCCGACGGTCCGCTTCTCGGCCGCGTCGAGCAGCCAGGAGGCGAGGTCCCGCGCGTCGACCGTCTGGGTCGCCAGGGCCGGTTCGTCGGGAACCAGCATCGGGCCCCGCCGATCGCGTGCGGCGCGCGCCACCCAGTAGCCGGTGCGTCCGCTGTGGTCGCCGGGACCGCCGATCAGCCCTGCGCGTGCGACGAGGAGGCGCTCGCCCAGGACGGCCGCCGACGCCTGCTCGCAGGCCACCTTCGCCTCGCCGTACAACTCCCGTCCCACCTCGTCGAGTTCGGCCGGTGGCAGGAGTGCGTCGGACTCGTCCGCGCCCAGGGTCCCGTGGGAGGCGTACGCGCTGACGGAGGAGACGTAGCTCCAGTGCGCCGCCCTGGCGCCGAGGGCGTCGAGCGCCTCTCGTACGAAGCCGGGCTGCCACGACACCTCGACGACCGCGTCCCAGTCCCGGCCGAGCAGCGGCTCGTACGCCGAGGGGTCGCGCCGGTCGGCGACCACCAGCTCCGCCCCGTCCGCGACGTCACCGCTCTCGCCCCGCGCGAGGCACGTCACCCGGTGGCCGCGCGCGATCGCCTGCCGGGACGCTTCCCGGCCCAGCCATGCTGTTCCACCCAGAACCAAGATCTCCATCGCACCACCCAAGCACCGTGAGCCCCGGTCCGCCCAGACCGGTTCGCTCTCGGCGGACCCCGCCTCCGACCTCGCCTCCGACCCCGGCCCGGGACGGCGGGCCGGTGGGAGTGCGAAGGCGCGAGGAGCGCGAACCGTCAGGCGGCGAGCCGCAGTTGCTGACGTACGACGATCGCGTTGAGGCGGATCCGGTACGGGGCGATGTCCGTGAGCTCCAGCGCACCCGCGCTCGCCCGGTCCAGACCGACGCTCACGTCGACGCAGAACGCGATCGCGTACAGGTGGTCGCCGGTCTCCTCGCCCTGGAGGGCGAAGAACAGGTCGCGGTAGTAACTGGTGCGCTCGGGGGTCTCCTCGTAGTACGAGAGCCCCGGCGCGCCCTCTTGGGCGGCGAGGCCGGTGAACGCGCCGACGAGTTCGTCCTCGACGGTGCCCCAGAAGGAGGCCTCGGCGAACTCCCCGGGGAGCGCCTGGCGCACCGCTTCCTTGAGGGAGAGCGCCATGACCCCGACGGGCGCGGTCTCCTGGAGGCCCCAGCCCCGCACCAGCTTGACGATCGAGCTGTCCGGGATCGCGGCGGCGGCCTCCCGGATGTGGCCGAAGTCGAAGTTGACAGTGGCCGGGGCGATCGCCTGCTGGAACAGCCGGTCGACGGCCCGGGCCTGGTCGAGGTGGTCGGGGCCGACTTCCATGACGGTCTTGAAGGTTGCTGCCATTGCTGAGGTTCTCCTCCTGAGGGAGTCGTGACGGAGTCGCGAGGGAGCCCTGAGAGCGCCGTGCCGATCAGGGCGGGGCCAGTATGCAGGGACGCCCGGCCCCGCCCCCCACCGCGTCCGGGTCAGCCGAACGCCTCGGCCAGCCGGGTCAGGCCGATCGCGATCTCGTCGGGCGTGTGCGTGGTGAAGGAGAGGCGCAGCGTCGCCGGGTCCGGGGTGCCCGCGTAGAACGGGGCACCGGGGACGTAGGCCACCTGATGCGCGACCGCCTTCTTCAGCAGGGTGGTTGCGTCGCTTCCGTCGGGCAGGCGGGCCCAGAGGAACATGCCGCCCTCGGGGTGGTTCCAGGTGCTGCCGGAGGGCAGTGCGTCGGCCAGTCCCGCGAGGAGCGCGTCACGGCGGATGCGGTAGGCGTCACGGACGACGGCGAGGTGGACGTCCAGGTCGCTGTCGGCGAGGTAGCGGGCCGCTGCCGCCTGGTCGAGGGTCGGGGTGTGCAGGTCGGCGGCCTGCTTGGCGATCACGCAGGCCCGCCGGAGCTCGACGGGCCCGCGCAGCCAGCCGAGCCGCAGCCCGGGGGCCATCACCTTGGAGAAGCTGCTGAGCAGGATCGTGCGATCCTCCGCGCCGGGGCACCGGGAGATCCACGGCACCGGTTCGCCCTCGAAGCGCAGTTCGCCGTACGGATCGTCCTCGACGATCCAGAGCCCGCGCCTGGACGCGATCTCGGCGACGGCCCGACGGCGGGCGAGGGGGAGCGTACGGCCGGTGGGGTTCTGGAAGTTGGGGACCAGATAGAGCAGTTTGGGGCGCTCGGACGCGACGAGCGCGTCCAGGGCGTCCGGGACGATGCCGTCGTCGTCCGTGGGCACCGGGACGATCCGGGCACCCGCGAGCCCGAAGCACTGGAGCGCGGCGAGGTACGTGGGGTCCTCGACCAGGACGGTGTCGCCGGGTTCGAGGAGTGCGGAGGTCAGCAGCGAGAGCCCCTGCTGCGAGCCGCTGGTGATCAACAGGTCGTCGGCGCCGGTCGGCAGGGACCGTACGGCGAGCCGGGCGGCGACGGCGGCACGGAGCGACGGGTCGCCCTCGGTGGTCGAGTACTGGAGCACCCGGTGCGGCGACTCGCGCAGCACCGCGTCGTACGCGGCCCGGATGGCCCCTGCGTCGAACAGTTCGGGAGCGGGCAGACCGCCCGCGAAGGAAATGATGTCGGGGGCGTCGGTCAGCGCGAGGATCTCCCGGACGGGAGACCCGCCGACGGCGGCGGTACGGGCGGCGAGGGCGGGGAGGGCCGCTGCGGCGGCGCTGCCGGGACCGGCGGGGTCGGCAGTGCCGGCGGGGCTCGCGGGACCGGCGGGGCTCGGGACGGGGGCCGGACTGCTTCCGGCTGTGGTGGTCATACCTGCAGACCCTACGAAGAGGAAGCCCCCCGCCCGGGGGGTTTCCAGTATCCGAGCACCTTGCCCCGGGCAAGATCGAACAGGATCTATGATCGGGCTCCCCCACCTCGGCCGTCAGCCCCCGCTTGGAGCAGCAGTGAAGTTGGCACAGCAGTGAAGACAGGCGATCAGATCGTCCAGGAACTCCCCTGGAGATGGGGTGTTCAGGGCAAGGTGTTCGTCATCGGCGGCCTCGGCTACCTCTTCGACGCGTACGACATCGCCCTCAACGGCTTCCTGATGCCCCTGGTCGGCAAGGAGTTCGGCCTCACCATCGGCGAGCGCGGTCTGGTCGCCACCGCGAACCTCGTCGGCATGGCCGTCGGCGCCGTCGCGTGGGGCTCGGTCGCGGACCGGATCGGCCGCAAGAAGGCGTTCAGCGTCACGTTGCTGATCTTCGCCGTGTTCTCGGTGCTCGGCGCGCTCTCGCCCACGTACTGGATCTTCCTGCTCCTCCGCTTCCTCGCAGGCATCGGCCTCGGCGGGTGCATTCCCGTCGACTACGCGCTGGTCAGTGAGTTCTCGCCGCGCAAGTACCGGGGGCGGATCCTCACCGCGCTCGACCTGTGGTGGCCGATCGGGGTCACGCTGTGCGGCCTCGTCTCGACGGCGATGCTGCCGCTGGACGGGAACTGGCGGTGGATGCTGCTGACGATGACGCTGCCCGCGCTGCTGCTGTTCTGGGTCAGGCGGGGCGTCCCGGAGTCGCCGGTCTACCTCTCCGAGAAGGGCCGCGAGCACGAGGCGCGGACGGTCATCGACGACCTCGTGTCCCGTACGGGCGCCCCCGTCGAGCCGTACGCCGTGCCCCGGCCGCCCGCCGCTCCCCGTACGAAGGGACTCGCCGCAGCCGCCGAACAGTTGCGCCTCATCTGGTCGTTCAGCCCCCGCATCACCTCGGCGGTCTGGCTGATGTTCGCCACGATCATGCTGGTCTACTACGCGGCGCTGAGCTGGATGCCGTCCCTCCTCAAGGCCGAGGGGCAGGGCGACACCGCCGCGTTCACCGGGACGACGCTGATGGCCGGACTCGGCATCCTGGGCGTGCTCGTCTCGACGGCCCTGGTGGACGTCGTCGGCCGCAAGTGGCTGATCGGGGTGAGCGCGCCGCTCGCGACCGTCGCGCTGGTCGTCTTCGCGCTCGTACGGGACCGGGAGACGGCCCCGCTGGTGGCGATCGCCGTGTTCGGTTTCCTGATCCAGCTGGCGATCCCCGCGCTGTACGCGTACGCCTCCGAGCTGTACCCGACCCCGCTGCGCGCCACCGGCTTCGGGTGGGCGTCGTCGGTGAGCCGGTCGCTGACGGGTTTCGCACCGCTGCTCTTCGGGTCGGTGCTGTGGCCGGTGCTCGGACTGCCGTGGACGTTCACCCTGCTGGGCGTGGCGGTGGTGGCCGCGATGGTGTGGACGGCGGTGGCGGCGCCGGAGACGAAGGGCAGGGAGCTGGACGCCCACCCGGCCCCCGCTGTTTCCCTCTGAGCCGGGGCCGCTGAGCTGTCGGGGGCCTCCGGGTCAGGGCCCTGTCCCGAACGACAGGTGTGTCCCGAACAACAGGTTTCCCACGCAGCCGGGTTCGCTGCTCGTGAAGTAGTCGTGGAAGGCCTCCGCCAGCTCGTCGAGGCTGGTGACCCCGTCCCCGTTGGTGTCCAACCGCCGTACCACCAACCTGCTTTCGGACTCGGCGACGCCCAGGGCGAGCAGCAGGCGGCGGGTCTCGACGGGGTTCAGGAAGCCGTCGTTGTCCTCGTCGGCAGCCGAGAGGATCACCGACACGACCGGCAGCACGTGCGTGGTGTAGGCGGCGGAACTCGACGTGATTCCGGCCAGGGCCTTGCCGAACGGCTCCTTCGTCAGTGTCGCCGCGTCCGCGCCCACCCCCTTCTGTACGGCCCCCGCCGCCGCCGCGAGACTCTCCCAGTAGGCGGTGAACTCCCGCTCCAGCGCGATCGCGTGCGCACTTCCCTCCGCGCGCCCGAACGCGCCCGCGATCCGCTGCGCCGCCCGCTGGAAGTCCGTACCGGAGACGACGCCGTCGGCATCCGTGTCGTACACGTCGAAATGCCCGCGGAGCTTGCCCTCCACGAACGGCGTCAGCGGTCTGCGTACGGACGACACGGCGGGAGCGCTGCGGCGGGGGGCCGTCGGCCGCAGGCTCTCCTTCCCGTCGAGGAAGCGTGCCGCTGCCCGGTGGCCGCTCTCCACCCGTCGGTGGATGGTGGCGAGCTCCTCGCGCCGGGTGGTCCACGCCCCGTTGTCCGGCGGCTCCATGAGGTCCTCGCCGCTGGGCAGGACGTGCACCGCCACGCCGTCCGGCCGGCTGTTGAGGGCGTGGTGGAGGTGGTGTCGGCGGGACAGCTCCAGGATCGTGGGACCCAGTTGCCAGGGGAAGCGGGCGGGCCTCAGCTGCTTCTCCTTCTGCCGCATCCGCAGCACGTACACCGTCGTGGCTCCGTGTGCGATCGCCCGCGTGATGGGCACGGACTCCGCCACTCCGCCGTCGACGTAGTGCTCCTCGCCGATCCGCACCGGCGGCCACAGCCCCGGGACCGCGGAGGACGCCATGACGCCGGGGACCAGCGGACCCGAGTCGAAGTAGCGGACGGTGGCGCGCTCGATGGAGACGGCCGTGCACTGGTAGGGCACCGCCAGGTCCTCGATACGGGTGGAGGCACCGAGGTGCTTGATGAACAGTCGGCGGACCACGTCGTGGGAGTTGATCGCCGGGCGCATCGTCAGGGCGTTGAGGATGCTGCGCGCGTTCAGCCGCATCGCCCCGCTGGTGACGAAGTCCCGCCAGAAGTTCTCCATCTCGTCGCACACGGACGGAGTGGGATTCTTCGCGATCATGGCGCCCTGTACGGAGCCGATCGACGTGCCGATGACGAAGTCGGGCATGATGCCGCGCTCGAACAGGGCACGCACCATGCCCGCCTGATAGCCGCCGAGCGGCCCGCCGCCGCCCAGGACGAAGGCGACGCGGGGAGCGGCGGCGGCAGCGGCGTCGGGTCGGCCGGTGGTGGCCTGGGTGTCAGTCATGACCGGGGTCTCCCACTGGGGTGCGGTTGCGGGGGTACGGGCGGAGGGCGCTGCCGGGGTGGCGGGCCGGGGCATCGTCGGGTGCGGTGGCCGGGAAACCCGGACCCGGCGCGCCGCGCTTGCGGGCGATCCACTGGTCCATGGCAGCCCACTGCCCGTCGAGCCAGGCGGCGGCCTCGGCGGGTTCGCGGGGCACGTCCTCGGCGGGTGTGTGCCACCAGGTGAGGTGGATCCGGCGCTCGTCCACCAGGGGCGGCGGACAGCCGATGTCGACGACGCCGCCGACGAGGTCCTCCAGGCCGGTGTGGCCGACGACGAGCACGTCGGCCTCCGCCGCCTGGGACAGCACGCGCGCGGCACCGGCCGAGACCGGCGGCAGCACATGTCTCAACTGCCGTGCCCAGCAAGCCCGTTCGGGGTCTCTGTCGTCCATCGCGGCCAGGGTTCTGCGGCGCCCCGCGGCGGTCATGTTCGCACCTTCGGGGAAGTACGCGAGGACGTCGCCGGGTCCCATGTCCCGGGCGTGGTGGATCAGCACCCGCATGGCGCGGGCCGGGCCGCTCCTGTTCCAGCGGATCAGGTCCACCCGGAGCCGGCGGACGAGGAGCCCGACCGCCGGGTCCCGGCCCGGCAGGGAGCGCCCCACACTGAGCAGGCCGCGGTCCAGGCGGTGGCAGGCGAGCAGTGCCGCCAGCTGGAAGTTGAGCGGCCCGGCGTGCCGCAGCAGCAGGACGACGGGGCGGTCGGGGGCGGGCAGCGGCAGGCCGTCCCCGGTGTCCAGGGTGAGCCCGGCCCGGCGCAGGCCGTCGGTGAACAACCGGTGGGTGAGCCGCGCCAGCAGCCGCTCGCACTCCTGCGTGTCCGAGGCCCGGCCGCGGAGCACGGCCAGCAGCGCCGGGACCTCGAACCGGGCGACGTACGCACCCAGCAGCCGGAGCCCGCGCACGGAGGCGTGAAAGTGGCGGTGGAGGCGGTGGAGGCGGTTCACGGTGCGGTCACCACCAACGCCGCATTCTGTCCGCCGAAGCCGACGGAGGTGGTGAGGACCGCGCCCACCTTTCTCCGTACGGCGGTACGGGCGATGTCGAGGTCGCACTCGGGGTCCGCCGCGGTGAGGTTGGCCGTCGGCGGCACCGTCCCGCGCGCCACGGACAGCACCGAGCAGACCGCCTCGATGGCGCCCGCGGCTCCCAGGGCATGGCCGATGACGCCCTTGACCGAGGTGACGAGCGGACGGTGCGGCAGGAGCCTGGCGAGGACGGCGGCTTCCACCGCGTCGCCCAGGGGCGTACTGGTGGCGTGGGCGCTGACGTGGTCCACGTCCCCCGCCGCCACTCCCGCGTCGGCCAGCGCGCCCCGTACCGCCGACTCCAGGCCGGCGCCGTCCGGGTGCGGGGCCACGGGGTGGTGGGCGTCGGCGCTCGCCCCGTAACCGGCCAGCCGGGCATGGACGCGGGCGCCGCGCGCACGCGCGTGGGACTCGCGCTCCAGGATCAGCACGCCCGCGCCCTCGGCCGCGACGAAGCCGTCGCGCGCGGTGTCGAAGGGGCGGGACGCGGTGGCCGGGTCGCCGTCGCCCGGCCCGGAGAGCGCCCCGAGGCGGGCGAAGCCGGACAGCACGGCGGGGGTCAGCGCGGACTCGCTGCCACCGGTGATCACAACGTCGCAGCGCCCGGCGAGCAGCATGTCGCGCGCGACGCCGACGGCACTGGCCCCGGAGGCACAGGCGGTGCTGACCACCAGACAGGGCCCGGTGGCACGGTGGGCGATCGCGGTCTGCCCGGCGACCATGTTCGGCAGGTACAGCGGGAGGAGCAGGGGGGAGACGGTGTGGGCGCCCCCGCTGTCGAGGGCCTGCTGGGCGACGGTGTAGGCGTTCAGGCCGCCGAAGGCGGTGCCGAGTACGACGCCGACCCGTGCGCCGTCCCAGGCGTCCGTGTCGAGCCCGGCGTCCGCGAGGGCCTCGGCTGCGGCGACGAGCGCGAACTGGCTGAACCGCTCCAGCCGGTGGGCCTCGCGCGCGCCCAGCAGGGAATCGGCGTCGAACCCGGGGACGCGGCAGGTGAGGTGGCCGGGGGCCGGGCGGGACCCGGGCCCGGGCCCTGCACCTGCACCTGCTCCTGCTCCTGGGCTTGGGCCTGGGCCTGGGCCTGGGCCTGGATCCAGGCTGGCCGTGCCGCGCCCGGCGCAGATGGCCTCCCAGCTGGCCGGTACGCCGATGCCCGCCGGAGTGACCAGGCCGAGGCCCGTGACCACGGCCGCATCCGTCACCGGCGGATGCCCTTCTCCACGAGCGTGACCAACTCGTCGACGGTCCTGGCCCGGGCCAGCCGGTCGCCGTCCACCTTGCTGCCGTAGATGCCCTCCAGTGCGACGCAGAGCTCCGCCATCGCGAGCGAATCCACCCGCAGGTCGTCCAGCGACCCGTCGAGGTGGATGTCGGCCGCCGGGATCCGCAGCGTTTCCGCCATCAGCACCTTGACTTCAGCAAACACGGCCGTCACGGCTGCCTCCTTGCATTCCTCATGAACCGGATTGCCGGACATTACCGCGCTTATCGGATAAATCATCCCCATAGCTCTTCGTGTCCCTGCATCTCTTCGTGTTCCCTGCACAAGGACTTCAGCAGGCGGGGCGGCCGAGGATGCCGCGGGCCTGATGCGGGACGAATTCCAGGCGTACGGAGTCGGTGCGCGGCAGCATCACCGCGATGCCGTCGACCGGTCTCCAGGACTGCGGCAGGAGGACGTACTGGTTGGCTGACTGGATGACGAGGACCAGCCCTTCGTAGCGGTACGGATAGGCGGACTTGGTGTCGGCGCAGCGCGTTTCGCGTATGCCGGGGATGTCGAGGCCGAGGCTGCGGGTGCTGCGCAGGACGGTGGTGGTGGAGGTGGGGAGCTTCGCGACGAACCGGTCGGCACGGTCCCGGCCGACGGCGGCGGCGTAGTCGGTCGCGGCCCAGACCAGGCTCAGCCCGACCAGGACGAAGATGACGGCCCACTCGGCAACGGCAGCCCACTCGGGGCGGAGGTACGGGGTGGGAGCGGGGGCCGAGGGGGGAGGGAGCGCGCTTCCGGGA
>NZ_JBSGZD010000113.1:0-22984 GCF_053610825.1 Streptomyces sp. NPDC054863
CCCGTACCGCTGACGGCGTCAGCGGCGACGTCAGTTACAGGTGAGGACGCTCAGGCCGCTGTCACCACAGAGCAGCAGGCTCGCGCGGCTGCCACCGCCGCCGCCCATGGTCTCTTCCTGCGGGGTCTCCAACGACTGAAGGTCAAGAATGCTCATGACATTTCCTCTCAATGGGGACGGTGTGTTGCGGTACGGCCCCCGGAAGGGGCCGGTTCGTGGGCCGCCGGAGCGGCGGCAGGAAGGGCAGCTGCGCGGGCCGGTCCTCGACGGTCGGACGACCGGAGGCGGCGGCGAGTGCCAGCAGGCAACCGGCGGTGCCGGTCGCGAGGTCCATGGAAAGGCGCATCATCTGCTCGCCGGGGAAGGCGAGTTGGCCCCGGTGGGGCACGGCGTGCCAGGCGAGCGCGTCGATCTGGCGCCGTACGTCGGCGGGCCGGGTGCCGGGGCCGCCGGTCGTCGTGCGGCTCAGGTGGAGCACCATGCCCGCAGCGCCCCGGAACAGTCCGGGCTGCGCGTAGAAGGTGGCCTGCGCGGCGGCCACGATGTCCCGGCGCGCCCGCTCGAAGTCGCCGTCGGGGCCGCCGGGGTCGGGCCGGTGGGCGAGGAGGTCGTCGAGCACCATCCCGATGCCGACGCTGCCCTCTCCGAGGTACGGCATCGTGCGCCAGCCCTCGTCGACCTGGAGGGTGCCGCTCGCACTGCGCACGCACCGGTCGAGGTCACGGCGCAGCGCGTCGGCGGCCAGGTCCAGCAGGGCGCCGTCCCCGGTGCGCTCGTGCAGCCGCAGGAAGAGGAGGGCGCTCCCGGCAGCCCCGTACAGGAGCCCGGCACGCGGCGACTTCCGGCGGGGTACGCCGTCGTGCGGCCGGGCGACCAGGTCCGCGCAGCGCAGCGCCGCATCGTGCAGGGCGCGTTCGCCGGTTGCCGTGCCGAGCGCGTCCAGGGCGAGGCCGAAACCTGCGAGGCCGCTGTGCAGATCGGGGCCGAGGGCCTCCCACGGCTGGGCGAGGGCGAGTTCGGCGAGCTCCAGGGCGCGGGCCCGATGGCCGAGCCGGTCCAGGGTCCAGGCGATGCCCGCCAGCCCGTCGTAGAAACCGAGCGGAGTGCCGGAGCCGGGCTCCTTCGTACGGGCGAGCAGCCACTCCTCGCCCGCCGCGGACCGCCCGGCACCGCTCTCGGCCAGCGCGTACAGCACCCCGGCCGTGCCGTACCCGAAGCTCTGGCCGCCGCCGGTGGTGGCGAACTGGGCGATGTCGCCGGGGAAGCACCGGTCCTCGCGGCCGGGCGTCGCCGCGGCCAGGATCGCGCCCGCGAGGGAGTCGCGGCTGTTCGGCCAGTCGCCGGGCGCGACGGGGAGATACGGTTCTGCGGCGGCGACGGCTGCTGCGGTGCCCGGTGCTCCCGCCGGTGCCTGTGGATCGCGGAGTATCTCCTCGACCGCCTCCCGCAGGAAGGATTCCGCGACCGGGAACTGCCGGGCCGCGATCGTGGCCAGATGGGCCGACTTCGCACGGTCCAGCGCGAGCAGGTTGGTCAGCGGTATGAACAGCGAGAGCCGCAGACAGGCCAGCGCGTACCGGTCGACGTCGAAGCCGCGCCGGTCGGCGGGCGCCACGAACGCCGGGCTGGCGACGGTCTGCCGCCGGTTCTCGTCGGCCGGTGCGGCGGCCTCGAAGTCGAGGAGCACCACCGAGGACTCGTCCTCGGACACCATGATGTTGAACAGGTGCAGGTCGTTGAAGACCACCCCGCGGGCATGGACCGCGGCCACCGCTTCCGCCACCAGCGCGTGGATGCGCAGCGCCCACGCCGTGTACTCGGCGAGCCGCTCGGGCCCCGGATCGGCCTCGATCAGCGGATGGCGGCGGGCGAAGAAGGAGTTGAGCGGCTTCCCCTCGATGAATTCGAGCACCAGGAAGTGGTGGTCGCCCAGCACGAAGGAGTCCAGCACCTCGGGCGTACAGCCGAGCCCGGACAGCCGCTCCAGCGCGTCCTGTTCGCGCTTCAGCCGGGCCACCGCGTCCGCCCCGTCGGCCGCGAGCCCCGCGTGCGGCCTGGCCTCCTTGAGGACGACCCTGGCCCCGGTCCTGCGGTCCTTCCCGACGTACACCCCGCCGCCGTTGGAGAAGTGCAGCGCCTTCTCGATCACGTACGGCATGTCCGCGACGGTCGCGGAGGCCCGCGCTTCGAGGTGCGGGCGCAGCCAGTCGGGCAACTCGATCCACTCCGGCACGCGGAAGGCGGGCCCGCGCACGTCGGGCACGAGCACCCCCTCGGCGTTCTCCAGGGCCGGCTGCAGTTCGCCGTTCTCGTCGTAGCAGTCCCGCAGGGTGAAGCTGCCGTACCGCAGGTACACCGGGCCGGCGCCCCAGCGCAGATCGCTCAGGACGTACGGCCCCTGCGATCCGGCGAGGAGCGCGTCCAGGTCGGCGGCGACGGTCCGGCACTGCTCGTCGTCGGCCGGATAGACCGTGATGAACTTGCCGCTGGCGGCGCGGTCCGCGTACTTGGCGTTGCGGTTGTGCAGCAGGTACCGGCTCGGTACGAACTTGAAGGCGATGGAGCGCGGCAGGCAGTACGCCATGACCCGTTCCAGCACCGACTCCGCGTTGTCGAGCGTGGCCGACACGTGGATCTTCCAGCCCTGGGCGGGCAGTCCGCTCTCCACGGGACGCAGCGCGAGCCAGTCGCCCGACCGGTGCCGCTGCCAGCCCTCGGGCACCGGCAGCGTGGCCGCCGCGTACAGGGCGCCCCTGCCGCCGTGCGCTTCGGCACTCATCCGGTGCGGCGCGTCGTAGAAGTGCCGGTCCGCGTCGCAGAACACGGCATACCCCTTGTTCACGCGCTCTCCCTCGTCCGCCTCGGACCTGCTGACGGACCGAATCTGCCACGCGGCGGCAGGGGCCGGACAGTCACAACCGTCACCATCCGGCCGTGCGGAACTCACAAGTAACCGGCGGGATCCGGCGATCCAGGTTGACCTCAAGTGCGCTTGAGGCCACAGGATCGTGCCCATGAACAACGACGCACTGCACACCGAGCTCCGTTCCCTGACCGACCGGGCCGAGATCACCGACCTCTTCGACCGCTACCTGCACTCCCTCGACGACCCCGCCCAGGAGCACGACGAGACCTGGGCCGCCTCCTTCTTCACGGAGGACGCGAGCACCGCGACGCCCGCCGGAGAGGTGCGCGGGCGCGCCGCGGTCCGTGCGAACGTGGCGACGGCGATGCGGCTCTTCACCCGCACCGTGCACTTCGGCTCGAACTACGTGATCGAGGTCGACGGCGACCGGGCCACCCTGCGCGGCAACCAGCTCAGCACCCATGTCCTGGCGTCCGACGGGGAGTTGTTCCTCTCCGGAGGCCGCAGTGACAACGCGCTCGTCCGCACCGCCGCGGGCTGGCGGCTGAGCCGTGCGGACCTGCACATCGCCTGGACGCAGGGCAGCCCGCCGGTGCTCCCGCCCGAACTCGGCGGCGCCCGGGACGCCTTGCAGGGCACTTCGAGCCGCTAGCCGGGCCTCGCCTACGATCGACACGACCGCACCACCGGCCACCGGACCATCCTCGAAGGAGCAACTGACATGTCAGCTCAGCGTGTTGTCATCGTCACCGGCGGCGGGACGGGCATCGGGGCCGCCACCGCCCGGCTGCTGAGCGCGGCCGGCCACCAGGTCGTCGTGTCGGGGCGGCGCCCCGAACCGCTGCGGGCCGTCGCCGAGGAGACCGGGGCCCTGGCCCACCCGGCCGACACCGGCGACCCCGAAGCCGTACGGGGGCTGGTGGAGGCCGCGGTCGCCGCATACGGCCGGATCGACGGGCTCGTGCTCAACGCGGGTGTCGGGCGGGGCGGCGGCGTCGGTGAAATCTCCCTCGAAGACTGGGAGTTGGTGATGCGGACCAACCTCACCGGACCCTTCCTGCTGCTGCGCGCGGCGCTCCCGCACCTGCTCGAAGCCCGCGGATCCGTCGTCGCCGTCGCCTCGGTCTCCGCGCTGCGCAACGGCGTCGGCAACGCGGCGTACGCCACGTCCAAGGCCGCGCTGCTCCAACTGTGCCGTTCGGTGGCCGTCGACTACGGGGCGCGCGGGGTGCGGGCCAACACCGTGTGCCCGAGCTGGGTGCGGACCGACATGGCGGACCGGCGGATGGCGCGCTTCGCCGACGAGGCGGGGCTGACCGCGGGCGAAGGGAGCGACGGACGCACGGCGGCCGACGCGGCCTACGAGGAGGCGACCCGGCTCGTCCCCGCGCGCAGGCCCGGCGAGCCGGAGGAGGTCGCCGAGGCCGTCGCTTGGCTGCTCTCGCCCGCCGCCTCGTTCGTCAACGGGGCGGTGCTCACCGTGGACGGCGGGGTGACGGCGGTCGACCCGGGGACCGTCGCGTTCGACTTCCACGTCGAACCACGGTCAACAGCACGGTAGCCGGAGACGGACGAGCGCGGTGGCGCCTGTCCTACCCGGCGTCCGTCACCCAGGTCGTCCTGTCCTCGTGCTCGCCGACCACCATCTGCGGGCAGGCCAGGCAGAGCGCGTCGGCCAGCAGCCGCACGTCGTTCGCCGGTGGGTTGAAGGCCGCCCGGGTGCGGTAGGTCCTGCGGCCCACCCGCAGTTCCAGGACGCTGTCGCCGCTGCCCTCCGTCGACCGGTGGCCCACGGTGAGCGGTCGCAGCCCCTTCACCGAGGACAGCGGACGAGTGGTCCCGGTGCCGTTGCGCTGCCGCAGCACCAGGATCGCGGGCGGGCCCGGGAGGATGTCGGCCGCCACGACGGAACGCCTGTCGCGCAGCCACGGCGGCAGCAGGAGACTCCCCCAGAAGACCGCGAACACGGCGCCCAGGACCAGCCCCACGTACGGCGCGGCGACGCAGGCCGCGCCCACGCCCATCAGGTGCATCGCCGTCACGACGACGCCGCTGCTCCAGTCGCGCTGCCGGGGGAGGGTGCTGCGGAACATCTCCCAGTGGAAGGGCTCCTGGCGGGACGCCTCCTGATGGGATGCCTTCTGGCGGGGTGCCTTCCGGTGGGATGCCCCCTGGTGGGATGTCTTCCGGTCGCGGGGGCCGGTGTCCGGGTCCCCGGTCACGGGGACCGGAAGTTCCACACGGCGCGCGGGCCGGGGCCGACGGACAGGGTCGAGTTGCCGAGGCGTTCGTCGTGGCGGTGCTTGACGGGCCGGTTGAGGGACATCCCGACCTGGCGCAGCCCGGCCCTCTCCCTCGCCACGGCGTCGAGTCGGATCGTCGTGCCGCCGCCGTGCGCGACGATGCCGTCGCCCGCCACGCTGCGTACGGCGAACCCGCCCGCCCGCAGCAGCGGCACCGTATTGGCGAGGTCGCGTGCGGTGACCGCGAGGCGGACGGAGGTCACGTCGCGCATCAGACGGTCGCGGTAGGTGTCGGGCAGCACGCGCTCGCGGCCCACGTCGCCGGGGTAGGCGGCGGGCTCGGTCCTGCTGCGCGGGTCGGCGAAGTACTCCTGGCGGTTCTCCATCCCCCAGGCCCCGAAGGCGTCGTAGACGTCGGTGGTGAACACGGCGTCGAACCACGGCACCGGGATCCCGTCGCCGAAGTCGCGCGTCTGGGCGAACTCGACCGGGTGCTCGATGCCCAGCTCCCGCAGCCGCCGGATCACCTTCGCCAGCTCGCCGGTCCGTTCGACCGAGACGCCCATTCCGGCGGAGCCGAGGGTGCCGTCCTTGCCGGGCACGTCGCCCACCCCGAAGACTTCGAGGTAGGTCTCCCGGCCCAGCAGATAGCGGCCGGTCCAGGTCTGGCCGCCGGAGCCGGTGGTGGTACGGACCTGGAAGTTGGCGAAATCGCGCAGATAGGCGGAGTGCTCGACGGCGTCGGCGGTGGCACGGTCGAACACGCCGTAGGCGTGGTTGTACAGCAGCAACTGCCGCCGCCCGGAAGGCAGTTGCTCCTCTCCGGCCGGGGCGGCCGACGCGCTGACCTGAGCCACTCCGGTGAGGGCGACGGCGGGAACAACGGCCCATTGCAGTACTCGGCGACGCAGCATGCGAAGCATCGTAGAGCGCGGTGTGCCGGATGCGACGCCAGTTTCGGACAGTTTCGGGACCCTGTTGCGCGGGGCGACGCAGCGGGATGATCATCATGGGGCGTGCCACGGCGACGACGGAGGAACTGCACCATGCACACCACGAACCAGGTCCTGGAGAGCGGCCCTGCCCCGGCCGACCCGTGGGAGGGCGTCGACGCGCAAGCCACGGCCCGCGCCGCCCGTGCCCAGTTCGCGCGGCCTGTGCCCGGCATCGAGGACATGGCCGGATACCTCGCCGCCCAGGTCGCCGACGACACCCACCGGGAGGTCCTGGGACCGCTGCGGGACGGGAAGGATCCGAGCGGCGTCGTCGTACGGCGCGGCACGGTCCTCGCGTCGTGGGGGGACCCGGCCCGCGAGGAGATGGCGTACAGCGCGACGAAGAGCGTGCTGTCCCTGGTCGCCGGGATCGCCCACGACGACGGGCTGCTGCACCTCGACGCACCGGTGTCCACCGCCGTCGGCCTGCCCCAGTTCGAGGGCGAACACGGGCGCGCGATCACCTGGCGCCACCTGCTGGACCAGACCAGCCAGTGGGAGGGCGAGCTCTGGTCCAAGCCGACGTCCGTCGACGCGCAGAGCACCCGGGAGGGCACCGAGTCGGCCGGCGGCCCGCCGGGGGAGGGCTGGGCCTACAACGACGTACGCGTCAACCTCGCCGCCCTCGCCCTCACGGCACTCGTCCGCCGCCCCCTGCCCGAACTCCTCCAGGACCGGATCATGACCCCGATCGGGGCCTCGCGGGACTGGTCCTGGCACGGCTACGGCAATTCCGTCCTGGAACTCGACGGCAACCGCCTTTCCGTGGTCTCCGGCGGCGCGCACTGGGGCGGCGGTCTGTGGATCAGCGCCCTCGACCTCGCGCGCATCGGCCAGTTGTGCCTGCGCGGCGGCCGGTGGAACGACCGGCAGGTCGTCTCGGCCCGCTGGATCGAGGAGCTGTGGACGCCGTGCGCGGTCAAACCCCAGTACGGCCTGTCCTGGTGGCTCAACGACGACCGCACGGTCTGGCCCGCCGCCCCCGCCACCGGCCGCTGCGCCCGCGGCAACGGCGGCGCCCACCTCCTGTGGGTCGACCCGGCCCGTGACCTGGTGGTCAGCTCCCGCTGGGGCGCCGACGTGGAAACCCTCCTGGCAGAGGTGTCGGAGGCGGTGGAACCGGTGAGTGCCCCCGTGTGATGCGGGCGTAGGGAACGGTCGGTCAACCGGCGTCCGGGGCCGGAGCATCGTCCGTCGCAGTCGGGGGGTCCGCGAGGGCCGGGCCCCGTAGGAGGGCTGTGGTCAAGGCGCGGCCTGCGGTGGGTTCGGTGGGGCTGCCGGCCGGGTGGGGGCGACCGACGGCTTCGTACAGGAGGCCTCGGTGTACGTCGAACACCCCTCCGACGAGGTCGGCGTAGCGTACGGCGCCGACGAGCAGCGCCGAGTGGGAGAGGAGAACTGCTGCGGCGGCAGGCAGCAGGATCCAGGGGGTGGTCGCGGACCAGGCCGCCAGTAGGACCGACCAGGTCCACCACGTCGCCGCCGAGTCGAGGGCCGTCCGTGCGTCGGCGACCTCCGAGCGGGTCTCCTCGGGCAGCAGCAGCCACAGGGCGGGCCAGCAGTGCACCGCGTCCAGGCCGTACTTGTCGCGTACGCGGGTGCCGCCGGCCCGCAGTACGTTGCCGAGGCGGGTCGGCATCAACTGGCTTGGGCGTCCGGGAATTTGGGTCAGCCGGCTTTCGAGGGCGAGTAGTTGCTCGCTTGCTTCGGACTCCTGTGTGCCAGGTGGGTCACTCTGCGGCGCTTCCGCCTCCTGCGTGTACAGGACGGCCCACTGTTCGTCCCACTTCTCCTTGCGTGCCCGGTGCCGAGCGACCAGGCGCCGCCTGACGGGGGAGAGGGCGCGCGGCCAGTAACCCTGGAGCAACCGGAGTACGGCGGGGGCCAGTTGGTCGACCAGCAGGCCGGACGCCGCGATCACCAGCAGAGTCACGAGCAGCACGCCCACCTGCCCCACGGCAGTGAGCGAGGCGGCCCTCTCCAGCCAGCGGGAGAGGGTCGGGCGGTCGGTAAGCCACCAGGCGCCCGCGCCGATCAGCCAGAACCCGCAGGCGGGGCTCAGCAGCAGTCCCGCGACGCGCTCCGACACATGGGCGGCGAGGCCGGCCCAGATGCTGGTGATCACTGCGGGGGCCGTGGGGCGGGCCGCAACCTGAGCTGGTGGGTGGGGCAGCGCGGCGGCAACTGGCTCGCGGCCCGTCGGTACCAGACGCAGTCACCTTCGGGGCAAGCGAAACGCGGTGCCGCCACCAACTCGCCTACCCCGCCCGGACCGTGAGACCGCGTCACCTCGCCGGGGGAGCCCGGGCCGTGGCGGACGAACTGTGCTGTCCACGCAGCGGTCGCGGGGTGCGAGGCGAGCACGGCGCGTACCTTCCAGGCCGCCTTCTCCCTGATGCCCGCGTCCTCCTTGTCGGCGCCTGCGGCGGCGAGCGCCGAGGCCAGGGCCGCGTCCAGGGCGCGGGCCACCGGTCCGTCGTACGGGAGGAGTTCGCTGCCCAGGAGGAGTCGGATCGTCCGGCCTGCTTCCAGCATGAGGTCCTGCGTGGGGTCCGGAACGGAATCCTGTGGGGGTTCCTGCTTCATGGCGGGCTCACCATCCCGTGTAGGTGAAGGCGGCCCAGTGCTCCGGGCCGGTGTGCGAACGGGCCGCCCGCCAGCCCGCCAACAGGCCCGGGTCGTGCGGCACGCCCGGCGCGAGGAGGTCGGGACAGACGTCCGCCTTCTCGCCGTTGGTGGTGTCACGCAGCCAGCGCTGTGCGGACCGCAGGGCCTCGACCGGCTCCTCGCCCCGGTGCCACGCGTCGAAGAAGCGGTGCACCAGCAGGGCGCCCGCCACGTCGTAGATCTCCCACAGGGTTCCGACGACCCCGGCCGTGCCCGCCCGGACAAGCGCCGTCGGAAGACCGACGGACTCCTCCGGCAGCCGCACCCCGATCAGCGAGGTCCGGCACGCCGAGAGGACCGCGAGGCGGGCTCGCAAACCCCGTACGCCGAGCAGTTCCCGGACGGTGAGCGTGTCCGTGCCGGCGAGCAACAGGGCACTGGAGAGCGGGTCGTGGACGTCCGCCCGGCCGTGGCAGGCGAAGTGCAGGACGGAGTGGTGGGGGAGGGCCGCGAGCACGGCCGCGGTCGTCGCCCCGTCCGCCGTCAGTCGCATGCCGCGCCCGTACGCGGCGAGCGCGGCGTCCGCCTCCTGGCCGGCGTGCGGCAGCGGGCGCGCCCCCGGCCGGACGCCGACGTCGACGCTGAGCAGCGACTCCGGCCGCACCCGCGCGCCGAGCGCCGCACACGACGCGAGGACCCGGGCACTCGGGACCACGGACACGGCGTGATCGTCGAGGACGAAGTGCGGCTGCGGGTCGACAGTGCCTGCCGGGGTTCCGGACGGTGCCCGACCCGCCGGTTCTGCGGTCCGCTTCCGGCCCGACCGGGCTCGGGGCTGCGCCTGACCCGACCGGGCTCCGGCCCGCTCCCGGTCCGGGAGACGGGCCGCATGCAGCGGCAGCAGAGCCAGCAGCCCGTATGGTACGACACCCAGCGCGCCGTCCGGCGGGATCAGCCCGAGGGCGGGCTCCCAGAGGGTTTCGCCGAGCCACCGCATGGTGCCGTCGAGCACGGCCCGCCAGCGGTCCGGGGCCACGGCGCGCACGGTCTGGGCGGAGTCGAACTCCGAGACCCTGCGCGCCACTTCGTCGGCGTCGACGTGCTCCAGAGGCCGGGCGGCGATCTCGCCCGTGCGGCTCACCGACACCGCGACCGCGCCGTGCGCACCCGCCGCGAAGTACAGCAGCGGACGGTCACGGGCGACGGCGCGGATCTCCCGCACGCCGAGGGCGGGGTCCCGGTCCAGGCCGGGGGCGAGGGTCTCGGCGAGCAGTTGAGCCCGACCGCGTTCGAGGGCCAGGAGGGCGCCCTGGGCGTCGCCTGTGTGGACGAGGGAGACCGCCGCGTCGGCGTGCAGCTGGTGCGCCCGTAGGAGGGACAACTCCCGGTGCTTCAGGGTAACTTGTGACCGGTGCATCTGGTCTGCTGCGTCCACCGCGGCACCGAGGGCATCGGCGGACTCCTGCCAGGCGGCCGCCTCGGCGGCCCACAGGCCCCATGCCCGGCAGGACCGAAGTTTCACGGACGGCTGTTGCAGGCGTGCCGCCTCCTCGGCCGATTGCCGGAAGGCGGCGCGTACGGCATCCAGGTCTGCGGCCGTGCTGTCCGCACGGGCGGCGCGCAGGGAGAGTACGGAGGCCAGGGTGAGGAGCCATTCGGCCTTTTCCCCGGTCGGGGCCGTGTCGACCGCTGTTCGAGCTGCCGATTCCGCCTCGGCAAGGTCGCGTTCCTGCCCGCAGAGGCAGTAGCGCAGGGCGTGCCCCTGCGCGACGGCGCTGTGGAGGTGCGCCCGGTCCGCAGACCGGTCGCTCACAGCGGCGACCCCTTCACCTGCGACCGCGATCGCTTCGTCCAGGGTCGTCAGGGAGAGCGTCTCCCTGAACTCCTCAAGGAGGGAGTGCGCGAGGCCGCCGAAACGGGCGGGACGGGCGCGGGCTCCGGCCGGGGTGGCGGCAAGTAGGAGCCGGGCGTCCTCGATCGCGTCGCCCGGCTCGGAAGGTGTTCGGGATACCGATCCGGACGCTGTTCCGGTCACCGAACCGGTCGCCGCTCCGGGCCCCTTTCCGGCCCCGGCGGCACGGGCGTGCCGACGCCCGAGGTCCGACCGCTGCGCCAACGCGTTCTGGCGGAGGCGGGCCACGTCGGGTGCCGAAGAAGGGAGTTCGGCCAGGGCCGATTCGGTCAGGGCCAGGGACCGCTCGGCGTCCTGGATCCTGCCGTGCCGCGCGTACTGCGCCGAGAGGGCCGTCGCGAGGTTGGCCCGTATCCACGGCGACGCAGGGGCGGCACGTACCGCTTCTTCGAGCAGGGACACGGCTTCGGCGCTGTCCTCGGGATGCCCCGGGAGCTCTGCCCGGGCGATCAGACATGTGCCCAGTGCGTCCAGCGCGGGGGCCGAGCGCTCGTGCTCCAGGGCCCGCCGGGCCGCGTCCACCATGGTTTCGGCGTCGGCCGGGTCGCCGAAGGCCTTGAACCGGAGCAGAAGCGCGCTGGCGAGTTTGGCGGACGTGTCGGACTCGGACAGCGGGTCGTCCGCGGCCTCCGTCAGTACCTCCACGGCCTCGTCGATGAGGGCGGGTTCCCTGTCCGCGTCGAACGCGACCTGCAGTTGCAACCCCAGCGTGACCAACGCGGCAGGCAGTACGGCGGCGACGATCGCACGGGCCGAGTGCGCGGCCTGGACGGCCACCTCCCGCGGCGGGACGGTCACCTCCTGCTGAGCGTCCACGGACTGGCCCGCATACCGCTGCCACAGGGAGCGAAGGGCGTCGACGGATTCCTCAGGGGTCCCGGTCAGTCGATGACACCCCCGTGCTTCCGCCACCGCCTCCCGCGCGAACTCCCCGGCCCTGCGCAGCTCTTGCACGCCGCCCGCGTGCTGGTACCTCTCCAAGGAGATCGCGCTGACGCGACGCAGTACCAGGCTCCGACGGTACGGAGAGGCGTCAGCCCACTCGCTCCGCTTCGCCAGGTCCTCGAACCCCCAATCCGCTTCTTCCAGGCCGCTGGGGTCCGCGGCGTCGTAGTACCGCCTCTCGGCGGCTGCGATCCGGCGGAAGAGGCGGTCGACGACAGGGACCGCCCGGACCGCCCGGTGCCTCGCTTCCGGTTCGAGCAGCGGCAGCCCCGCGGTCAGGCGCATCTCCTCCTCGAAGGAGGCCTCCATGTCGGGAGAGCCGGCGTCCGGCGGGGCGGGCGCAGTGCCGTCCGGTGTGTTCTGCCTGTCGTCAGCCATCGGACCTGGGCCTTCTTCCGGTGCCGCGAAGGGCGGAAAGGGCGGACGCCGCCTCGGGGGAGCCGAGCGACTCGGCGAGCACGAACCAGCGGACCGCTTCCGCCGGACGTCCGAGGTAGTACTCCATCTCTCCCGTACGGAGGGCGGCCCTGGCATGGCCGTGGGCCGCGGCCAGCACCATCCAGGGATACCCGGGCCCCGGGAATTCCTCCTCGGGAGACTCCCGGTCGGTCAGCAGGCGGAGGTTGAACATCGAGGAGGCCTCACCGGCCCGGGCACCTTGCACGAACCAACGCCGGGCCGCGGCGGTGTCCCCCGACTCGTGGGCCAGCAGGCCGAGTTTGTGGGCCGCTCGGCCGTCCCCCTGCCGTGCGGCCTCGTGGTACTCGCTGCGTGCCGCGTCCTTCCTGCCGAGCAGGGACTCGACCTCACCCAGCATCAGCCGGGCCTCGGGCAGCTCGGGTACGGCTCTGACGGCGCGCCGCAGCCACAGGAGAGCCTCTTCGCGGGTTGCGCGGGCCTTTTGTGCGGCGCCGGCGGGCTGCCGGGGGCTTTCCTCCTGCCCGGAGTTGCTCTTCTGCCCGGGGCCGCTCATCTGCCCGTCGTTGTTGCCCACCTGCCCCGGAGCCTCCTCCCGCCCCGCGCGGATCACCAGCGTCCGTGCCAGTTCCCGCATGCCGAGTGCGTGTCCCTCCTCGGCGCAGGCGCGTAGCAAGATCTCGGCCATCGAGGCCCGGCCTTCGGCGCGGTGCAGTACTCCGTACTCGTACACCTCGTCCAACGCACCTCCCTGCGCGGCCAGTTCCAGCCAGTCCGTCGCGCTGTCCCACTCCTCCCGTCCGGAACACAGCGCGGCCACCAGGAGCTGGGCCTCCACCCGGCCGCCCTCCGCCGCTCGCCGGAGCAGCGCCTCGCCCTCCTCCGGATCCCCGCCCGTCTCCAGTCCCGTCTCCAGGAGATATGCGCCCAGCGCAGCTGTCGCGGTCAGATCGCCGTCGGCCGACGCGCGGCCGAGCCACTCGGCCATCGTGGCGAAGTCGCTGCGCTCGCGGGCAAGTTGGGCCCGGAGGAAGGCATTGGCCGGGTCACCGAGCTGCCCCGCCCAGTCGGCCCAGCGGTCGCTCTCCGCGTGCTCGCCGCGCCCGGACGCCTCGCGGGCGAGGAGGCTCGCCGAGTCGATGTCCCCGGCGTCCGCCGCGTACCTGGCCAAGTCGTCCGCCACCCCGTCGGCACCCCGCAGCCGGAACTCGTCCACCAACTGCCCTGCCAGTTGCGGTTCTTCCTCGACGGCGCGCCGCAGCCAGGGCTCGGCCTCCGCCTTCCGGCCGCGGAAGACCAGCAGTCGGCCCAGATGGACGAGCGCCTCAAGGTCCTCCCCGTCCGCCGCGCGCAGCAGCCACCGCTCGGCCTCGTCCGGCTGCCCCATGTCGACCAGTACGCACCCCAACTCCCGCATGGCCAACGGGTCGTGCTGCCTCGCGGCGGCAGCGAGCCATTCCTCCGCCGCCGCGAACCGGTGCTGCCGCGCCAGCGCGCTGCCGACCACCTGCGCCCCACGCACGAATTCGCGGCCCGGCGCCCCGCCGACGCGCGGCCCGCTGTCGAGCCAACGCCTGGCCGCGTAGAGATCGTGCGGAACCCCCGGGACCCGCCTGCGGTCCGGCCCCGCCGCCGCGCTAGTCACCGGGCAACCTCATCCGTCCGGGATCCGCCCCGGCCTCGCGGAGCACCTCCAGCCACGCAGCGCGTTCCTGTACGACCCGCCGCATGGGTCCGGCGCCCAGCATCTCGGCGAACGACTCCAGCAACTGCATGCCGGCCCGCCCCCGTTCACCGAGCAGCTGCGGTTCGTCCCGTACGGCAACCAGTACTTGGCGCGGCCCCGCCGCACCGATGAGGGCTGCCAGGGCGGCGGGCAGCGGATCGGCCGGGTCGAGCTTGCGCATCTCGTCGAGGTAGGCGAACACCGCGGTGGCCTCGTGCTCCCACAGCGCCTGCCGCGCCTGCTCCGAAGTCTTCGCCGCGGACTTCGCCCTGCTCTTCCTGCTCCACGCCTTCATCTGCCCAGCGTCCCGTGCCCCGGCCGCCTTGGACATACGCCAATCTGCTCCGAGTGCGTAGCGGACACACCTCAAGGGACGGCCTGTTCCAGCCACCGGCGTACGGCCTCCAGCACGGACTCCGGCGAGCTGACGACGAAGTTCTCCTGTGGTCCCGACACGACGACCGTGGTGGCGCCCCGGGAAACCCGCTCACCGGACCGCCCGGCCGTACGGCCCGGCACCGGACCGAGCTCCGGCCCCGACGCCAGCACCGGCACCGACGCCGGCCCCGACCCCGTGCCGGCGACGGTGCCCCGCTGGTCGAGGCCGGAGACAGGTAGCGTCGCGGCCATGAACGATCATGAACTGGCGGACCCTGTAACGGACTTGACTCAGCTGGTCGCCCTCGTGGAGGAGACCGGTGAACGCGTGATTCTCACCGAGGAGGGCGAGCAGGCAACCCTCGCCGAGAGCGGTGAGTACGTGGTTCTGGCCGAGGACGGCGAGCACATGACCCTCGGTGAGGACGGTGGACCGGTGAGTGTGCTGCTCCCGGCGGCCGAGCTGGCCGAGCTGGAGCACTTCGCGCAGCGGTATCTCCGCGCTCCGCTCCCCCTGCCGGTCGCGGCCGGGGAACGACCGCCGGGGCCGGAGAAGCACGGCCCCTACGTGCGTTACGTGCACGCGGACGGCGAGCGCGCGACGTTCACCAGGGGGCGTGCCGTGGTGGTCGAGTCGCGCCCCGCCGCGTGGCTCGACCGGCTGGAGGAGCAGGCGATGTACGGGCGGCAGGGGTACATGCCGCCGAAGCAGTTGGCGGCTTTCGAGGAGTTTCTGGCCCGGCAGCCGCCGGTCGGTGAGCAGTGATCGGAGAGTAGCGGGGGGCCCGGGGGACGGCTTTCCCCGGGCCCCGTGGTCTGTCGCCGGGTCGGGCCACCTACCTGGGAGGGGGGCGCAGCGCGTCCACCGCCTCCTCCGAGACCGCCTCCGCCGGCCCCGTCCTCATCCGTACCGCCTCCGTCCCGCTGTCGTTGTGCCGTATCGCCCAGTTCTCCAGGGTGGTGCGGCAGGCGTGGTCCAGGTGGTGGACGGAGGTCAGGTCCAGGTCTATGGGCCGGTCCTTGGGGAGGGCTTCCAGGGTTTCCAGGATGCGGGGCAGGCGCAGGAAGGTGGCGTTCCCTGTGAGAGTGACGATCAGTCGCCCGTCGGTCAACTCCCGTACTTCTACGTGGGCCTGGGAGGTGTCCCAGGCGGCCTTGACCACCGCGAGCGCCAGACCGATCAGCACGCCTTCGAACATGTTGGTCACCACGATCGCGACCGCGGTGGTGACCAGGACCACGGCCTCGCCCCGGTGCGCGCGCACGAGCGGAACGATGTCCTTGACCGGCAGCAGCTTGAACCCCGCGTGCACCAGGACACCCGCGAGTGCGGCGAGCGGGATGATGCCGAGTGCGGCGGGCAGCAGCACGGCGAACAGCAGCAGCCAGCCGCCGTGCGCGATCCGCGAGAGCGGAGTGCGGGCGCCCGCCTGGACGTTGGCGGAGCTGCGCACGATGACCGCGGTCATGGGCAGCGCCCCGAGCACGCCGCAGACGGTGTTGCCGACGCCCTGGGCGACGAGCTCCTTGTCGTACTGGGTGCGCGGGCCGTCGTGCATGCGGTCCACGGCGGCGGCGCTGAAGAGTGATTCGGCGGAGGCGATCAGGGTGAAGGCCAGGACGGTGCCGAGCACCGCGACACTGCCCAGCGCCGCCAGGTCGCCGAGCCCCGGCGGCTGGACGGCCCCGAGCAGCCCCTGCACGGTCACGTTCGCCACGTCGAGGCGCAGCCCGGCGGCCACGGCGGTGGCGAGGGCGACGGCGGCCAGCGGGGCGGGCACCCGCCGCACGGCCGCGGGCAGTTTCGGCCACAGGACGAGGACGGCGATGGTGCCCAGTCCGATGCCTGCTGCGGTCAGCGCGGCGGGATCGGTGGCCGTGTCGACGGCCAGGGCGGGCAGTCCGGCGATCTTGCCGATACCGGAGAGAGGCTGATCGGCCCCGGTCATGCCGTAGAGCTGGCCGAGGATCAGGACGAGCCCGATCCCGGCGAGCATGCCCTGCACGACGGAGACCGAGATGGCACGGAACCAGCGTCCGCAGCGCAGCAGTCCGAGGGCGATCTGGAGTGCGCCGGTGAGCAGCACGATCGCGCCGAGCATGCCGAGCCCGAACTCCCGCACCGCCTCGAAGACGAGCACGGTGAGTCCGGCGGCGGGTCCGCTGACCTGGAGGGCGCTGCCGGGCAGGAGGCCGACGACGAGGCCGCCGACGATGCCGGTGACCAGGCCGAGTTCGGCGGGCACGCCGGAGGCGACGGCCACCCCGACGCACAGCGGCAGGGCGACGAGGAAGACCACGAGCGAGGCGAGCAGGTCCTGGCGCAGCACGCCCGGTTCACGCAGGGGTCGGAAGGAGGAGAGGACGGAGGAAGGAAGCATGAGGGTGGGGGTCCTGTCGTGGAGAGCGGGCCGGTCGGAGAGGCGCTGCGGCTCTCACAGCGGCACGAACGCAGGCCGCACGCCCGCGTCTTGAGGCTCTTCGCGGCATGCCGACGAGGTCGGCCGGTGCGCGGTGACGGTTCCCGTGTGGACCTCGTAGTACCAGGAGTGCAGGGTGAGCGAGCCGTCGGCGACGCGCTCCCGTACACAGGGGTAGGCGCGCAGCTTCTCCAGTTGCGCGAGCACATGTGCCTGCACGGCTTCGGCCACGTCGGGAGTGGCGGGTGCGACGGAGCGGACGGCGGCGTCCGGGGCGACGGAGTGCTCCAGCCAGTCGCGCACGGCCGGTACGGCGGACAGGTCCTCGCCCCGTACGAGCGCGCCGACCGCGCCGCAGTGCGAGTGCCCGCAGACGACGATGTCGCGGACCCCGAGCACGGACACCGCGTACTCGATGGTGGCGGCCTCGCCCATCGGGCCGAGGTGCCCCCCGGCGGGCTCGGGATAGGGCGGTACGACGTTGCCCGCCGTACGGAGTTCGAAGAGCTCGCCGGGACGCGCCCCGGTGATGAGAGCCGGTACGACGCGCGAGTCGGAGCAGGTGATGAACAGGGCTTCGGGCGACTGCCCGGCCCCGAGGGCCCGGAAGGCCTCGGCATTGCGGGGGTCCGCCACATGAGTCGTGGCGAAGGAACGGGCGTGGTCGATCAGAGACTTCAAGGTGGCCTGCCTCCTGCGCCGCTCGGCGTGGGGCCGGGGCGCGGTGTGGTCGGGTCGATGGTCGCGAGGGGGCGGCGCGGACGCCACTGTGACAGTGGATTCCGCGCCGCCCCGGCAAACAGCCTGGACGACTGCCGTGTCTCTCACTTTGCCATCGTATTAACCTTTGATGACAGACCCAAAACCTGCCAAAGAATGGGTAAAAACCGCCCCTGAACTGGGAGTTGATCAAGGAATCAACCGTTGGGCAGGGCTTGGTGTGCCCTACGCGTGGAGGAAATCAGACATTCCGTTTCCATCCCGTTCATGTGTGCGACCCGCGCGGTGCGCGGCTCGTGCGTGCGGCACGTGGCTCGCGGCCCGTGCGTGCGGCCCGTGGGTGCGGCCCGTGGTCCCTGTGTACGACCACCCGCGCGCCGGGCCTCCCTGGACTCCCGGCCTTTCCGGCCTTTACAGCACGGTCAGTTTGCGGCTCGTCAGATTGAGCCGCTCGCCCCCGTCCTCCGTGCACACCACGATGTCCTCGATCCGCGCCCCGTACCGGCCGTCGAGGTAGATGCCCGGCTCCACGGAGAAGGCCATGCCGGGTTCCAGCACCACCGGCGAGCCGGACATGATGTACGGCTCCTCGTGCGTCTCCAGGCCGATGCCGTGCCCGGTGCGATGGATGAAGTGCGGGCCGAACCCCGCCTCCGTGATCAAGTCCCGCCCGACCGCGTCGAGTTCACCGGAGGTGATGCCGGGCCGCACCGCGTCCGTCTGCGCGCGCTGGGCGGCCAGCAGCACCTCGTACAGGCGCAGGAACTCCGGCGGCGCCTCGCCGACCACGTACGTACGCGTGGAGTCCGAGCAGTAGCCGTCCGCCGTGGTGCCGCCGATGTCGACCACGACCGGGTCGCCGTGCCCGATCACCCGGTCGGACAGCTCGTGGTGCGGGCTGGCGCTGTTCGGCCCGGAGCCGACGATGACGAAGTCCACCCGGACGTGCCCCTCGTCGGCGATCGCCGCGGCGATGTCCCGGCCGACCTCGCGCTCGGTGCGCCCGGCCCGCAGCCACTCGCCCATCCGGGAGTGCACCCGGTCGATGGCGGCCCCGGCCCGCCGCAACGCCTCGACCTCCGCCGGGACCTTGCGGATCCGGAGCTCGCCCAGCACCTGCCCGGCCAGCTCCTGGCGGGCACCGGGCAGCGCGGCGCGGAAGGCGAAGGCCTTCTCGGCCCACATGTGGTTGTCCACGGCGACGGCGGCCGTACGGTCCGGCAGCCGGGCGGCGACCAGCGCGTACGGATCCTCGGTCTCGGCCCACCCGACGACCTCGATGCCGAGGCCCGCGACCGGGGAGGCGAGCGCGGCGGCCCTTTCCAGCTCCGGAACCACGAGGAAGGCGTCTCCCTCCGCGGGGAGGACGAGACAGGTGAGCCGCTCCAGCGGGAGCGCCTCGTACCCCGTCAGATGGTGCAGATCCGCGCCGGGGCTGATGAGCAGTGCGTCGAGTCCGGCGCTCGCGGTGGCCTTGGCGGCGCGTACGAGCCGGTCGGCAGTGTAGAGAGTGTCCATCGCAGCATCCTGCCAGCACGGGCCGGGTCCCCGAGGCGTACACCCCCGGGCCGACCCGGTCCCCCGGAAGTCCGCCGGGCGCCCGATGCGGACGTCCTTCCGCCCTGGGAGGGTGGGCCCATGGGTGAACCCAGAGAACTCACTGAACGTCAGAGACCCACCACCACACGCCGGTTGGCCGCCGCAACCGCCTCGCTCTGCCTGGTGTCGGCGACCGTGGCCCTGCTGCCCGCCCCCTCTGCCGCCGCCTCTTCCGCCGCCCCGGGCGCGGGCGGCGGGACCGTGGCCGAGGAGCTGGCCGGGGGCGGGTACACGGCCCGGATCAGCCGGACCGCATACGGCGTCCCGCACGTCCAGGCGCGCGACTACGACGGGCTCGGCTACGGCTACGGCTTTGCGTTCGCACAGGACAACGCCTGCGAACTCGCCGACCAGGTGGTCACGTTGAGGGGCGAGCGCTCCCGCTACTTCGGCCCCGCGGGCAAGACCGGCGACGGCGCCCCCAACCTGGACAGCGACACGTACTACCAGGGACAGCAGCGCGCGGGCACCGTCCGGCGGCTGCTCGCCCGGAAGGCGCCCCTGGGCCCGACGGCCGAACTGCGCCGGATGGTCGAGGGGTACGCGGCCGGCTTCAACCGCTACCTGCGGGACACGGGCGCCGCCGGACTGCCGGACCCCCGCTGCAAGGGCACACCATGGGTGCGGCCGATCACCGCCCTCGACCTCTGGAACATCGTGTACGACGTCAACAGGGTCACCGCCACGGCACCCCTGGCCCCGGACATCGGCGCCGCGAAACCGCCGGTGTCGGCGACGGCGGGGAAGGGTGCGCCCGCTTCCGGCGGCCGGGGCGTTGAGGCTTCCGGCAGGCCGGGCACGGAGGCCTCCGGGGCCTCGGGGGCGGCCAGGGCCTCGGGGGCGTCCGGCCGCAAGGTCACTGCCGCCGCCGCCCCCGCCGGGCCCGGTGGTTCCTCGTCGACCGGCAGCCCCGGCCGTCAAGGCCCCGTCACCTCCGCCGATTTCGGCAGCAACGGGTGGGCGCTCGGGCGGGATGCCACCCGTAGCGGCAACGCCATGGTCCTCGCCAATCCGCACCTGCCCTGGACCGGCGGCAACCTGCGCTTCTACCAGGTGCAGTTGACGATCCCCGGCACCCTGGACGTGTCCGGCGCAGGCCTCTACGGCACGCCCCTGGTCCTCATCGGACACAACCGCGACCTCGCCTGGACGCACACCGCCAGCGACGCCCAGCACGCCTCCTTCTACGCGCTGAAGCTCACGCCGGGCGACCCGACCAGCTACGTGGTCGACGGCAGGGCCGAGCGGATGCAGCGCCGCACGGTCCCCGTCACCGTCCGCGACGCGAGCGGCAAGCTGTCGACGGTCCGGCGCACCCTGTACACCTCGCGCTACGGCCCGGTCGTGTCCTCCGGCTGGTCCAAGAAGACCGCGTACGCCCTGCGCGACGCCAACGCCGACAACCTGCGCTCCATGAACGGCTGGCTCGCCATGGGCAAGGCCCGCAGCCTCGACGAGCTGCGCACCGCCCAGGACGCCTACCAGGGCACGCCCTGGACCTACACCCTCGCCGCCGACACCAGCGGCAGGACGTACTTCACGGACTCCTCGGTCGTCCCGCGCCTCACCGACGAGCAGCTGAAGAGGTGCACGCTCCCCGGCGGCGAGGAAGGGCCCTCCGCCCTGGACGGTTCGACGTCCGCCTGTGACTGGGGCAGCGACCCCGACGCCCTCGTACCCGGTGTCAACGGGCCCTCCCGCGCGCCGAGGCTGACCCGTACCGACTACGTCGCCAACTCCAACAACGGCCCGCAGTACACCAACCCCCAAGCCCCGCTCACCGGCTTCTCCGGTACGTACGACACCGACCCCCGGCTCAGCGAGCGCCCCCAGCTCGGCCTGCGCATGATCGAGGAACGGCTCAAGGGCACGGACGGGCTCGGCGCCCCCGGCTTCACCGCGGACACCCTGCGGGCCTCGATGCTCGGCGACCGCGTCCTGTCCGCCGAAACGGGCCGCGACGACGTGGTCGGCATGTGCCGTGCCCACCCCCGCCTCACCGCCACGGACGGCAAGGAGGTGGACGTGACGAAGGCCTGCGCGACGCTCGCCGACTGGGACACCCGCGCCGACACCCGCAGCCGGGGCACCGCCCTCTGGACCACCTTCTACGACCGCCTCGTACGGACCGGACCGCCCAGCACCTGGCACCGCGTCGCCTACGACCCCGCCCAGCCCCTCACCACCCCCCGCGGCCTCAAGGGCGACGACGCGCGCGTCCGGCGCGCGCTGGCCGACGCGGTCCAGGACTTCGCCGCCCGCAAGGTCCCCGTCGACGTCGAGCTCGGCGCCGTACAGAAGTGGGCGGGCGTCCCGCTCCCCGGCTGCCGGGGCAACAAGGGCTGCTTCAACGTCGTGGACGCCGGCCCCGACTCGGGCACCGGTACCCCGCCCGCCCGCGCCTTCGGCTCCAGCTTCCTGATGGCAGTCGAACTGACTTCGGAAGGTCCGCGCACCCACACCCTCCTCACCTATGGCCAGTCCTCGAACCCCGCCTCGCCCCACTACACGGACCAGACCCGGCTCTTCTCCCGCAAACAGTGGGTGGCCGAGCGTTTCACCCCGGCGGAGATCGCCGCCGACCCGGACCTGAAGGTGACCATCCTGCACCGCTGACGCAGCGGTACGGAGCCCGGTCCGGACGCCGTGAGCCACGGCACCCGGACCGGGTTTTGCATGATCATGCGTCCTCATGCATAATCTTCCTATGTCTAAGGTCCTCACCTCCCTCCCCGCCGGCGAGCGCGTCGGCATCGCCTTCTCGGGCGGCCTCGATACCTCCGTCGCCGTCGCGTGGATGCGCGACAAGGGCGCCGTTCCGTGCACCTACACCGCCGACATCGGCCAGTACGACGAGCCCGACATCGAGTCGGTGCCTGGCCGCGCGAAGGCCTACGGTGCGGAGCTCGCGCGCCTGGTCGACTGCCGTGCGGCCCTGGTCGAGGAGGGGCTCGCGGCCCTGACCTGCGGGGCGTTCCACATCCGCTCGGGCGGGCGCGCGTACTTCAACACCACGCCGCTGGGCCGGGCCGTCACCGGCACCCTCCTGGTGCGGGCGATGCTGGAGGACGACGTCCAGATCTGGGGCGACGGTTCGACCTTCAAGGGCAACGACATCGAGCGGTTCTACCGCTACGGGCTGCTCGCCAACCCGCACCTGCGGATCTACAAGCCCTGGCTGGACGCCGACTTCGTGACGGAGCTCGGTGGCCGCAAGGAGATGTCGGAGTGGCTGCTCGCCCACGAGCTGCCCTACCGCGACTCCACGGAGAAGGCGTACTCCACCGACGCCAACATCTGGGGCGCCACCCACGAGGCCAAGACCCTGGAGCACCTGGACACCGGCGTCGAGACCGTCGAGCCGATCATGGGCGTGCGGTTCTGGGACCCGTCCGTCGAGATCCTCACCGAGGACGTGACGATCGGCTTCGACCAGGGCCGCCCCGTCACGATCAACGGCAAGGAGTTCGCCTCCCCCGTCGACCTCGTGATGGAGGCCAACGCCATCGGCGGCCGGCACGGCATGGGCATGTCCGACCAGATCGAGAACCGGATCATCGAGGCCAAGAGCCGCGGCATCTACGAGGCCCCCGGCATGGCCCTCCTGCACGTCGTGTACGAGCGCCTCGTCAACGCCATCCACAACGAGGACACCGTCGCCCAGTACCACAACGAGGGCCGGCGCCTCGGCCGCCTGATGTACGAGGGCCGCTGGCTGGACCCGCAGGCGCTGATGGTCCGCGAGTCCCTCCAGCGCTGGGTCGGCGCCGCCGTCACCGGCGAGGTGACGCTGCGGCTGCGGCGCGGCGAGGACTACTCGGTCCTCAACACCACCGGCCCGGCCTTCTCTTACCACCCGGACAAGCTGTCCATGGAGCGCACCGAGGACTCCGCGTTCGGCCCGGTCGACCGGATCGGCCAGCTCACCATGCGCAACCTCGACATCGCCGACTCCCGCGCCAAGCTGGAGCAGTACGCGGGCCTCGGCCTGATCGGCACCTCCAACCCCGCGATCGGCGCCGCCCAGGCCGCCGCCACCGGGCTGATCGGCGCCATGCCGGAGGGCGGCGCCGAGGCCATCGCCTCGCGCGGCGAGGTCTCCGGCGACGACGAGATGCTGGACCGCGCCGCGATGGAATTCGGCACGGACTAGTCC
>NZ_JBSGZD010000114.1:0-22967 GCF_053610825.1 Streptomyces sp. NPDC054863
CCGCGAACCGCGAAGGACGCGCGGTCCGCGGTTCGCTCCGGTCCCGGGCCCGCCCGCCGCCTCCCCGCCCCCGTCTCGCCCGACGCCGACCGCTGGCTGACCTTCCACGGTGACCGCCTCCTGGTCGCCGTGGTGCGTACGATCACCTCCGCCGTCCGCGTCCTGGACGTCCTCGCCCCCGTGCTCCGCGACGACGCCCGCGTCCACCTGGTCTTCGCGTACGACCCGGGCTCCGCCTTCGGCGAAGGCGTCCCGGCCTACCTCCGCGAACGCGGCGCACTCGTCATGTCCTGGGAGCAGTTCCGCGCGAGCCGTCCCCACCTCGTCGTCACCGCCACCGAGAACGCGGTCCTCACCGACGCCGGGCACACCGCTCCCGTACTGGTCCTCCCGCACGGTGTCGGATTCCACAAGTACGTACCGGACGCACGCGGCCCCGGCGAGCGTCTCGCGGGCCTGGTTCCCCGCGAACTCCTGGCCACCGGCAGGGTGCGCACCGCTGTCTCGCACCCCGACCAAGCGGCCCAGCTCCCCGACTCCGCACACCCGCTGCTCATCGGTGACCCCTGCTACGACTCACTCCTCGCTGCGGGCCGGGCCTCGCGGGAGCGCTACCGCGAGGCCCTCGGCGTGCCCCCCGGCCGCCGCCTGATCCTGATCAGCTCGACCTGGCGGGACGAGTCCGCGCTCGGCCAGGACTCGTCGCTCCCGGCCCGCCTCCTCGCCTCGCTGCCCGCCGACGCGTACGCGGTCGCGCTCGTCACCCACCCCAACGTGGTGTCCGCGCACGGCTCCGGCCAGCTCGAACACGTACTGGGCTCGGCCCGCGCAGCCGGCCTGATCCGCATACCGCCCGAGTCCGGCTGGCAGGCCGCCCTGCTCGCCGCCGATCTCCTCGTCGGCGACCACGGTTCGGTCACCTTCTACGGGGCCGCGCTCGGCGTCCCCGTACTCCTCGGCGCGTTCAGCGAGCAGGAGGCGGTGGCCGGGACTCCCATGGCGGAACTGGGCCGCCTGGCCCCGCGCCTGGATCCGTTCGCACCTCTGCGCCCGCAGGTCGAGGAAGCCCTCACTTCGCCCGACACCGACCGGCTGCGCAAGCTGGGGTCGACCGCGCTGGCCGATCCCGGGCATGCGCTGCGCCGTCTGCGGGCGACGGCGTACGGCCTGATGAAGCTCTCCGAACCTGCCTCACCGGCACCCTCCCCTCTCGCTCCGGAGGATCCCTGCCCGGTCCCGGCCCCGTACCTCTGCACGGCGTTCTCGGTGACCACCCGGATGGGGAGCCAGGGGGACGCAGGCCCCCGTGTCCGTATCGAACGCAGACCGGCGGCCGTCGCCACGCCCCCCACTCCCACCGACGAACACCACCTCAGCTGCCCGGACGACGAACGCGACCGGTCGCTCCGCGAGAGTGCCTCCGTCCTGGTGAGCCTCACCCCGAAGAGCGGCACAGCTGCTGCGGCCTGGGCCTGCTGCGTCTTCGCGGATTTCCCCGGGGCTGTGCTGGCGGCGGCCCCGGTAGCCCCCGGCACGTACCGGATCCACGTCCGCGACGGCCGTACGGTCGAGGCGACGGTCACCGGGGCCAACCCGCGCACCGCCCCGGATCCCAGCATTCCGGCGGCGGTCGTGCACGCGTGTCTGCTGGGCGGCGTCCCGTTGGACGGCTTCGTCACCCTGTCCGTCGCGGACCGCGAGGAGGACGTCTCGCTACGCCTGCTCCCCAGCCGCGGAGCCGTCGTCCAGCAGTGACCTCACTGTCTCTGCGCGCGGGCTTCCTGCGGCCTCGTAGATCTCCAGTGCTCGCTCCAACTGCCTTCTGTCACCCGTGAGTCGGTGCAGCGTCTCTCGGTGCACAGCCTCGTAGTGCACCGCGCCGGCCCCTTCCAGGGCCGCCACCGCTTCGGTGAGCACGATGACCGCCTCGTCGTCGCGCCCCAGCCGGAGCAGCACGTCCCCCTCGGCGCCGCGCGCACGGGCGCCCATGCGGAAGTCGCCCATCGCCGCGAACCGCGCACCGGCGTCACGCAAGGTCACAAGAGCGGCCTCCCCTGCCCCGGCCGCGTCCTGCGCGCACCCGAAGAAGTACAGCCCGACGGCGATGCCGCGCGGATCACCGTCCTCCTCGTAGAGCGCCAACGCCTGCGAGTACACCTCCACGGCCCGGTCGGGCGCGTACCGGTCGTACCACCGCCCGTGGAACTCCCGTACGGAAGCACGCAGCAGCAGCCACCCCGAATCGTCCGCACGGGCAATCGCCGCCTCCAATTCCTCGCGCGCCCGCTCCTTCTCGCCGAGATCCATGAGCGGGCGCGACAGCAGGGCGCGCAGCCGGGCCTCGGAAGCGACGAGTCCGGCCGCTTCCGCCGCCCGTACGCCGATCTCACCGGAGGCGAGCCAGTCACCGACGTAGCGCCGATTGAGGTAGAGGGCGGTCAGCGCCTCGGCCAACTCCGCGGCCTCCTGGTACAGTCCGCACGCGAAGGCCTCCCGCTGCACGGCAAGGAGGTCGGCGCGCTCGGCCTCCAGCCAGTCCAGGGCCGCGCCTCGGTCGGGGAACCGCGAGGCATCCCCCGCCACCCGCTCCACGTACGCCCCCGCCCTCATCCGCCCGCCCATCACGGCCAGATCCGCATGCGCGGCAAGCTCCAGCAGATGACGGAGGGCCACGCCGACAACCTGCCCGGCATCCTCACCTTCGGCCACGGCGACCTCCCGGGCATGCAGCCGCACCAGGTCGTGGAAGGTGTAGCGGCCGTCGTCCGCCACTTCGACGAGGCTGGCTTCCTCCAGCGCGTCCAGGGCGGCCCTCGCCGATTCGACTTCGCCCCCGGCGAGGGCGGCGGCGAGCCCCGCCTCCCAGCTGCGCCCCGGATACAGACCCAGCAGCCGATAGATGCGCCGAACGTCCTCCGCCAGCCCCTCGTACGCCACCCCGAACACCGCCACGACACTCTCCCCGGAGATCTTCAGCGCGCTCAACCGCCGCTTCTCGTCGGCCAGTTCACGGGCCAGCATGCCCAGGGTCAGCCGCCGGTGCGCTACCAGCCGGGCGGCTGCCACGTGCAGTGCGACGGGCAGCCCGCCACACCACTCCACGATCCGCGCGGCGTCCTCCGGCTCGGCCGCGACCCGGTCCGCACCGCACAGCTGCTCCAGCAACTCCCGCCCGTCCGCGGCATCCAGTGGATCCACGTGTACGAACTCGGCGCCGTCCATCAGGAGTCCAGCCAGCCGCCCTCGGCCGACAGCCACGACCACGCTCGCGCCCCCTCCCGGCAGCAGGGCCCTCACCTGCGCGGCTTCCCGCACATCGTCAAGCACGACGAGCACCGGCTCGACAGCGGTCCGCGTCCGGAACAACGCGCTCAACTCGCCGAGCGAGCGCGGAAGGCAGGCATCCTCCACCCCCAGCCCCCGCAGACACCGGCTCACCGCGGCGGACACATCAGCCCCGGCCCGTCCCGGCCCGCCACCCTCAAGACTCGCGAAGTCGACGTACACATCGCCCCCGGTGAACCGCCCCCGCGCCCCCTCGGCCCACCGCCTCGCGACACCCCGCTTCCCCACACCGGGCAGGCCACTCAGCACCACGACCCGACCGCTGTCGAGGACCTCCAGCGCCTGCTCCCTTCCCACGAACTTCCGCGGCCCGCGCGGCACTTCCCTGGGCGTCACCCGGGTCGGTCCTTCGCGCTGCCCAGTCCGAAAGACGACGTCCCCGTGCACCACTCCCGCCTGGACGACGGGCCCGCTCACGGTCCCGTCGAACTCGTTCGCGATCCCGCCACCTTCGTCGTGCACGCCCATCCCACCCCACCTCACGCCTTGCGCCAATCAGCCGGCCTCACAAGCTACCTGACGACCCGTGAGCAAGGACCTGCCGCGCTCCGGGGCCCTCACGCCCCATTCCCGCTCACAGGCCGACCTCTTGCTGCGGATACGACTCCAGAAAAGCGGCCGGAACGATACGCTCCGTGGACGTTCCTTGGGGAGGAACGCGCATCTCATCTCGTTCCAAGGGTGCCGCGGCGTTCGTCGCGGTCACTCCGTCCCGTGGGGGGATCTCTCGTGCACGAAATGATCAAAGGCGCCAATGTCTCTCTTTCCGCGCTGAAAGAGCATGACGAATCCTTTGCGGTCAGCCTGCGTTGGAGCAGCCAGAGCGGCGAGGGCGACGCGGATGTCTCCGTCCTGCTGCTCGGAGCGGACGGCAAGGTGCGCAGCAACGACGACTTCTACTTCTACAACAACCCGACCGCTTCGGACGGCAGCGTGCAGCTCCTCGGGCTGACCCCGACCGACGACGGCAACGAAGACAGAATTCAGCTCGACCTCTCGGCTCTCCCCTCCGACATTGTCCGTCTGGTGGTAGCCGCCAGCCGCCACCAACGTGCCGAATTCGGTGAGTTGGAGAACCTCAAGCTCGAACTTGCCGACGGCTCGGGCGAAGGTGTTCTCGGTTTCTCGATCACCGACGCCACCACGGAGAGCGCTTTCGTCTTCGGCGAGGTGTACCGGCGGGACCAGGGGTGGAAGTTCCGCGCCGTCGGGCAGGGTTACGACACCGGCCTGGCGGGGCTGGCCACGGACTACGGAATCGACATCGACGAGGACGACGCGCAGGACTCCGAGTCCGAACCGCTGGCGGAGGCAGAGCCCGTCACGGAATCCGAACCCCGTCCGAAAACAGGTTCTCCGGAGGCAGCAGAGCCCGCTTCCGAGGCCGGACCGGAATCGTCCGCCCGCCCTGTCGTCCCGGTGCAGGCGCCGTCCCCGGACTCCGCTTCGGCGCAGACCCCCGGCTCCGGCGTTCCCTCCGGAGATCCGGCCACCGCATCGGTTCCCCGGCAGACCGGCGGACCAGCCGATACCGCCGCGCCCCGCCGGCTGCGTACGGCCAAGAAGAAGGTCACTCTTCCCAAGATCGCCAAGGCGTCCCTGGCCGAGAACGACGCCTGGCATCCCTCGCGGCTGTTCCCCGCTTCCACCTTGAAGAGCGACAGGGAACGCGAGATGAGGGCGACCTCCGTCCTGCTGTCCGTCATGGCGCAGGTGCCGGAATTCGGACGGCGTCTGACAGCTGCCTTCGGGGCCCCCGCGGGCAGGATGGAATCATTCACCGAGGTGACCCTGCCTCACGGTGACAGCCCCAGGCGCCCTGACGGAATCATCCGGATCGAACGTGCCGGAAAGCTGTGGACCGCTCTCGTGGAGACGAAGACCAACGGCAATCCACTGAAGAGCGAGCAGATCCAGGACTATGCCGACATCGCAGCCCGGCGCGGATACGAAGCAGTGATCACGCTCTCCAACGACGTCGCGCTCGAAGGCAGTCCCCTCGTCGACGTGCGGATCGACGGCAGGCGCAAGAACAAGGTCGCACTGTGGCATCTCTCCTGGGCCGAAGTGGCCCACCAGGCCCAGATGCTGATCCGCCACGAAGGTGTCCGGCACGAAGCTCATGCCTGGCTCTTGCAGGAGCTCCTCTGCTACCTCCAGCACGAGAACTCCGGGTGCCACGGCTTTCAGAACATGGGCCCCTCATGGGTCCCGGTGCGCAACGGCATCGACGAGGAGACCCTCTGCCCGGGTGACCCCCGCACCGTCAGGGTCGTGGAGAGCTGGGAACGGCTCGTCCGCCAGGTCTGCCTGCGACTGGGTGGCGAGCTCGGAGCGAAGGTCATTCCCGTCCAGCGGGTCAGGCGCGGCTCGGAACCCCACTCCCGTCGCATCGAGCTCGCCGACCGTTTCTGCGAGGACGGGCGGCTGCACGCGGAGATCAGGGTCGACGGTGCGGTGGGCATCCTGTCGCTGACCGCCGATCTGCGGCTCGGGAAGTTGCGGACTTCCGTCGACGTTCCGGCCCCTGAACAGGGATATCCCCTGAGCTGGGCGAAGCGCCTGATCAAGCAGTTGGAGGACGCCCCTGCGGACCTCCACGTCCAGACTCTCGTCGACGGCGAGGGACCCGGGCCCCGGGGCACCATGGAGAAGCTCCGCCGGGAGCCGGGAGATCTTCTGCCGAAGGGCAGCGCCCAGATCACGGGGTTCCGGCTGACACTGTCCAAGGGGGTGGGCAGCACTCGCGGGAACGCGGAAACCGGATTCATCCGCTCGGTGGACGCCGCCGTCGACCACTTCTACCTGTCCGTGGTGGCACGGATGGCCCGGAGCACCTCCGGACGTACGAAGGCCCAGGCGACCGCCGGATGACGAACTGGGGGACGAACGGCGGGAGGCCGGAGCACAGCACTCCTCACCCTGCCGCCGTCACCCCGAGGTGGGGGCCGGTGGGCGACTGCCGTAGTTCTGGTACGGGAGGCAGTTTCGGTACGGGCGGCCGTGCCGTCTCCTCGGCGCGTACGATCTTCGCCATGCCGTCGGACCTGCCCGGAACCTCCTCGCGAGAGGGGGCAGTTGCGGGAAACCCACCGCCCGGGAGAACGGGACGAAGTAGGATTAACCCTTACACAGCGGGCAGCGGGCAGCGGGCAGCGGGCAGCGGGCAGCGGGCAGCGGGCAGCGGGCAGCGGGCAGCGGGCAGCGGGCAGCGGGCAGCGGGCAGCGGTGAGAAGCGGGTGTTGTTCGCGGCTCGGTCGGCGGGGGCGTTGCACCGGCTCTTCGACGTCCTGCCCGTGTTTGCCGGGGACTCCCGGATACAACGGCGGTTCACGCTCGTTCCCGGGTCGGAGTTCGGCCGGGATGCGCGGGAGGCCGTCGAGCGGTTCGGTGGGCTGTGTGTTCCGTGGGGGGTGGCGCTTGCGGAGACGCACGACCTGGTGGTGGCGGCGAGTCCCAAGGGCGGTCTGGGGCGGCTGCGCGGGCCCAAGGTTCTGCTGCCGCACGGGGCCGGTTTCAGCAAGACGCTCCCCTGGGAGGGGACCGCGGGGCAGGCCTCGGGTTTCGATCCCGCGTTTCTGGTCGGCGAGGACGGCGAGCCGGTTGCCGCGCTGCACGCGCTGGCCCATCCCGACCAGGCCGCACGGCTCGCCCGCGCCGTTCCGGCCGCCGCGGGGCGCGTGGCCGTGGTGGGTGACCCGACCCTGGAGCGCATGCTGGCCTCGGCCGGGCAGCGCAGCCGCTACCGGGCCGCTCTGGCGACGGGCGGACGTCGGCTCGTCGTGCTCACGTCCACCTGGGGGCCCGAGTCACTGCTCGGCCGGCACCCGGGGCTTCCCGGCCGGCTGGCACGCGCACTGCCCTGCGACGCCTACCAGTTGGCACTGATCGCCCATCCCAATACGCACAGCAGCCTCGGTGCACGGGAGTTCGCCGAGCGCCTCGCCCCCGCTCTCGACGCGGGGATGGTGCAGGCCAGGACGTACGAGGAGTGGGGTGCGCTGCTCGTCGCCGCCGACGCCGTCCTCACCGACCACGGCTCCACCGCCCTGTACGCGGCAGCGCTCGGCACCCCGCTCGTCGCCGCCTGCGACGGCGGGCACGAGTTGATCCCGGGCAGCCCGATGGCCGAAGTCCTGCGCCGCATACCCCTGTTGGGCGGTGCGGGAGGCCCGGGCGACCCGGGAGACCCGAGCGACCTCGGCAAGGTACTCGACACGTACGCGAGCAGCGGTGTCGACGTGCGCCGCCTCGCCGCGCCCGCCTTCGCCGGGCAGGGGCGCGTGCTGGAGCGGCTGCGCCACGAGCTGTACGGCCTGCTGGGCATGGCGCCGCCCGAGGGAGCGGGGGCCGTCGAGGCCAGGCCGCTGCCCGCCCCCGTCTCCACCGGGCGGGACATCACCGCCTTCGCCGTACGGATCGAGCAGCACGGCGGCGTCGTACACGTGGAGCGGACGCACGCGGGCGGGCGCGACGGCGTGCACCATCTGGCCGCCGAGGCCGACCGGGCGACGACCCGGCAGTCGCAGAGCGCCGGGCTGCTGTTCCGGCGTGCCGCAACCGTCCCCCAGGAGCGTTACGGAGAGGGGTGGACCGTGCGGGGCTGGATCGACCGGATGCTTGAGGAGTACGGGGCGCGGCGCACCGCCGCCGTCGTCCTCGGCTCCGGACGCTGTGCGGTCCGGCGGCACGGCGGGCCGCTCTGGGAGGTGCGGATCGCTCCCTGCCGGGAGGACGGCCGGGTGTTCCGTACCGACCCCGCCGCCGTCTTGTCGGCGGTGCACGCGCTGCTCGGGGCCGGTTCGACCCACCGGCGAATACGGTGTGTGGTGGCGGGGCGCAGCTATGAAGCGACCCTCTCCCCCGCCGGTGACGAGACGGCCGAGCAGGTCTGCTGACCCGCCCCTACGGCTCCAGCGCTCCCGCCGCCTTCCGGATCGTACGGGCGGACTCGGCGTGCTCCGCGGCCCGTTCGGTGTCGCCGGTGTCGGTGGCGAGTGCCGCCAGCGCGTCGTGCACCCGGGCCTCGTCGAAGGTGGAGCGGCGCAGTCGCGCGCTCTCCAGCGCGGCCTCGTACAGCCCGCGCGCTTCGCCCGTGCGGCCGAGGCCGTGCAGCACGCCGCCCAGTGCGAATCCGGTGCGGGCGGTCATCCGTTCACGATCGAGGGCGCGGGCCTCCGTATGCGCCTCGGCGAGGAGGGTGGCGGCGTGGTCCAGGTCGCCCATGCCCTGGGCGGAGCGGCCGAGGAGGTAGGTCTGGAGCATGGCGCCGTAGGGGTTGCCGATCGCATGGTGGATGCGGCGGGACTCCTCGAAGTACGGGACGGAGGCCGCCCACTGCTCCTGCACGGCGAGCAGCTTGCCGCGGAACTCGGCCACCGAGGCGTGCAGTTTGCGCTCCGGCGTCGTGGCCGCAGCTTCCGCCGCCCGCTCCAGCTCCTGCGACGCCTGCCCGTACTCGCCCTGCTCCCAGAGCAGCCGGGCGAGCTGGCAGCGCATCCGGGCCGCCGCACGCCGGTCTCCGGCTCTTCGGGCCGCCGCCACTCCGGTGCGGAACGCCTCGGTCGTCTCGGTGGGGTGCGGGTGGTCGAGGTGGAAGGTCCACAGCGGTTCACAGAGGGTCCACGCCTCGGCGTCGAGGCCGTGCGCGTATCCCGTGCGTACGCAGCCGAAGAGGACCAGGCGTTCGGCCCGCAGCCACTCCAGCGCCGCCGCCTTGTCGGCGAACGGCACGTCGGCGGCGTACGGAAACGGAAGTGGCTGGATCGGTGCGCCGAACGTCATGCGGGCCCCCGCCGCCGCCCCGTCGGCGCGCTGCGCCTGCCGCAGGTGCCAGTGCAGCAGGCGTCCGCGGGCGGCAGCCGCCTCGCCGGGGGCGTTGTCACGGTCGGCGGTGTGCTGTGCGTGATCGCGGAGGAGCGCCGGAAGCCGGACGCGGTGGCCCGCGCCGCGCAACAGGAGGCCCGCGTTCTCCAGCTCGTCCAGGGCGTCGTCGGCGGTGTCCTGGTCGAGTCCGAGGAGAGCAGCCGCAGCGCCCGCCGTGAGGTGGGGCCCGGGATGGACAGCCAGCCCGCGGTAGAGGCGTCGTCCCGCCTCGCCCAGGCTCTCGTAGGCGGCGCTCCAGACTGTCTCCACCATGGAGAGACCCGTCCCTTCGAGCTCGGTGAGCAGCCGCTCGACACGGCTGTTGCGGCGTTGGCGGAGCACTCGGGCGGCAACATGGAGCGCTGCGGGAAGGCCGCCGCAGACGCGTGCGAGCGCGACGGCCGCACCTGGGTTCGCGGTCAGACGCGGGTCTTCGGCGAGGTGGTGGAGCAGGCACACGGAGTCGCTGTCCGCAAGGGGGCTCAGCGGCAGTTCGAGCACGTGATGGTCCGTGAAGTCGTACAACAGCCCCTGGCTCACAGCGATCACCGCGCTGTACGGGCCGGAAGGGAAGCACTGCGCCGTCTCGGCGCCGGTGCGCACGTTGTCGAGGACGACGACCAGCCGCTGCCCCTCGGTCCGCGTCAGGAACTGCTTGCGGAGGTCCTTCGCCGTGGTGCCCAGCCAGGGCGGTAACACCCCCAGTGAGCCCAGGAGTTCGGTGAGGATCGCCGTCTGTTCCACACCTCCGTCGCCGGACACCCGGTGGTCGTCGAAGTCGACGTGGAGGACCCCGTCGGGGCAGCGCTCCCGCAGACTGCGGGCGAGCCGGGAGGCGAGTGCGGTCCGGCCGACGCCGTCGACGCCGAAGACATTGGCCACCAGCGGCCCGGTGACGGGGCGGCCCTCCGCCAGCAGCCGGAAGGCTTCCTGCTCGGTGGCGCGGTCCTCGAAGTGGCTGGGTTCCGGCGGGATCTCGTACGGCACTCCGGCCGGCGGCGGGGCCGGATGGTAGTGGTGATGGCTGGTCAATTGGTCGATGCGGCCCGCCTGGACGACCGTTTCCACCCTGGCCTGTCCGCCTACGCTGTTCCACGTCTGATCGACCACGCGTTCATTTTAGGCGGCACGTGGAGCTGCCGGAACAGGGCCTGTCCGTACGGCCGTTGACGAGACACCGCCTCGCCCCGTCGGCGTCACCCCGCTACCGTCGCCCCGTCGGCGTCACCCCTTTGCCGTCACCCCGCCGCAGTCACCCCGAAGTCCGCCCCCGAGATGGCTGCCAGTTCCTCTGCGACGGCGAGCAACGGGGTGCGCAGTTCGGTGAGTTCGATGCGCATGCGGTGCGCTTCCGGCCAGGCCGCCTCGTGGTCGAGCGGCGCCGTGGATGCGGGGCGGGACGCCTCGTACACGGTGAGGCGGGGGTGCCAGGTGGTGGTGAAGGGGCGGAGGGTGTCGTCGAGGAGGCGGAGGGCGACGGCGCGCACGTGCGGGGTATCCGTGCCGGCCGTGGTGCCGGTCGGGGTGCCCGTCGTGGCGCCCGTCGGGCCGATGCTGTAGCGGCGCAGGGTGTCGTGGACGAAGGGGAACAGACCGTGGAGCGAGGTCAGGGCCTCGCGGAGGCTGCCGGTGCCGGGGGCGAGTTCCTGGATGCCGATGCGGGTGACGAGTTCGATCTGGATGTCGAAGGCGGCCATCCGTTCCGATTCGCTCGGCTGCGGTGACTTCGGTGCGGCGCGGGAGGCCGATGCGGGCATGGCTGGCTCCTTCCGGCCACCGGGGACTTCGGGACTCCCCAGGGTAGTCCCGCGCGCGGTGCGCAGGACGGCGTGCCGCAGTGCTTCGGTGCGGGCCGGTGGCGGGACGGAGCGTGGTGGCGCCAGACGTGCAGGACGACCGGGTGCGCCCGCCGGATCGACCGGGTGCGCCTGCCACGTCGGCCGCCGTGCCTCCGTGGCGGGCGTCGCGCAGTTCGACCGGCAGGAAAGGCACGGCGCCCGATTCGGGGGGGGTGACCGCCATGACGCGGCGCCGGGGGTCGCCCTCGCCGAGGCGCACGGGATACGCCGCGGTCAGCTCCCACTGGCAGGCCTGCCGCTCGGGGTAGCCTGCCGAGTAGGACGAGTAAGAGGCAAGAAGGGAGCGGGAGTTGGCCATTTCGTGGCGGATCGTGTCGCTGATACCGAGAGGGACGCGACGCCCGCCTCGTCGGTGAACACCCGGGGACAGGCGTCCCGGAGCGCGTCGCACAGCGGACGCACCCGGTCCGCATCGTCGCGACCGTGGCCGAGGAAGACATCCCACACGGAAGTGGCCCTACTGTGGGGGCCGGGGAGGGCGATCATGAGGCGCAACAGCGGCAAGCGGCACATGGCGGGGCCGACGCAGATCACGGCCCGGCTGGCATTTCCTTTCGTGGGTGAGATCGCAGGCGTGTGGGAGCCGGCGGACGCGGAGCGGAGCGCGTCCTGGGAGCTCTACCTGGACCTGGTGAGCCGGGTCTCGGTTGCGGAACTCGGTCGCGACGAAGGGATGTTGAGGGAGGCTCTGTCCTCCCTGTACAGCCTTTTCGGTACGACTCGGGAGATCCTGCGCAGGCACGGGCCTGCCGTCGCGCCGCCGCTGGAGCCGGGCCGCCTGAGCTTCGGCGTGCTGGCGATGACCGTACTGAACCGGGTACTGCGCCCACTGCTGTCCGAGTGGCATCCGAGGCTGGCGGCGTACGAGTCGCAGCGGCCGGAGGGGACCGATCCGGTCGAGTACGAGCGGGAGTGGGAGTACGCGGCGGAGCTGCGGGGCAGGCTCGACGGGGTGCGGAAGGCACTGGAGGCGCTGGCTCGAACGTTGCAGCAGGTGGCAGGGGTGGGCGATCTGATCGCGCTGCCCGCGCCCGCGCCGCCGTCGCCGCCCGGTGCGCTGCGCACGGGGCCCGGGGGGCCTCCGCCGGTGCCGGGTGCGCCGTCGGCGCCCGGTGCGCTGCCCGCACCGAGGAACGCTCCGGGGGACACACAGCCCCAGTGATCTGGCGTAGGGGGCGGGCGTCGCGGCGAGCGGGTGGTCGTGGACTCCCGAAGCGCCCCGGTGCGCAACGGTCCCGTTACCAGGGGGCCTGTCGTCGGGAGTCCGGTCGCCGGGAGTCCCGTCGTCAGGGCTCCAGCAGGAATGCCAGTACGCGGACGGGGTCGTTTCCCGCCGGGCCGCCGCCGGGCCACCAGTCGTCGCTGCCGCTGTCCGACTCGTATCCGTACCAGAGTCCGTCGCGGCCGTAGCGGAGCTGGAAGCGGTCGGCGGTGAGGCGGTTGCGTGAAGGGCGGAAGTCCTGGCGGCCGAGGGCGAGCAGGGCGGAGCGGGCGCGGTCGAAGGGACCGGCGGGCGGGTCCCAGGGTTCGTCGAGGATGTCGAGGGCAGTGGCCCCGCCCTGCCGCCAGGCCGCGACCGCCTTGGCCAGTTCGGTGGGGGTGCGGCCGAGCGCCCTGGTCAGGGACGTGTAGAGGGAGCGGGTCGCCGCGGTCAGACCGGATCCTGGCTGGGCCGCCGCGATGCGGACCGCGTCCTGCCAGGGGGTGAGACCGGCGATCGGGTCGGTGCCGGTGGTGAGGAGCGTGTGCGCGCGGATCGCCGCGTCGGTGGCCAGGTGGTCCAGGGCGAGCGGGTCGGGGGCGCCTCTGGTCTGCGGGTACGAGGGCGGGGTGCCGGGGTGGGCGGGCGGCGGGAGGGGCGCCGGGAGCATCCCCGGGGAGCGGGCCGGGTCGAGCGCTTCGCGGGCGCCGACCGCCGGGACGGTCGGGGGTTTGCGGTTCTCCGTGGCGCTGCGGGCGGCGTTGCGGCGGGAGAGGGCGTCGAGGATTTCGCGCTCGTCCCGGCCTCGGAGCAGGAAGACGAGGAACGGGTCCTCGTCGAGGAGGCGGGCCACCTGGTAGCAGAGGGCCGCTGCGTGCTTGCAGGGACGGCCTGCGTCCGGGCAGGTGCAGCTGGGCAGCAGGTCACCGGCCGTGGCGGGCAGGAGCGGTACGTCGGAGAGGGGTGAGTCCGGGTCGAGCAGGGCCTGCGGCATGGTCTTGGCGAGCAGCGATTCGAGGTGGGCCGGGTGCTCGGCCGCCGCGTCGAGGAAGGCGTCCCAGTCGTCGGCGGCGAGGGTGCGCAGCCGGAGGTCCGCGCGGTAGGGGCGGGCGCGGCTGCCCCGTACGTACGCCACGACCCGGCCGGGGGTGACCGTGATCGTGTCGACGTGGCCCGCGTCGGCGTAGACGTGGCCGCGGGCCAGCCGGGCCGGGTCGAGGGAGAGCGCTTCGAGGGCTGACACCCAGGCCTTGCCCCACCAGGTGGTGGCGGGGCCGCTCGTCTCCGGGGACGGCGGGAACGTACGGCGGTGGTCCGCCTGGGGAGACGGGGGCGGCGGGGGCGGGGGCGGCGGTGTCACGACGGCCTCCTCAGGGAGACGAGGTCGGCCAGTTCACGGTCGGTGAGTTCGGTGAGGGCGGCCTCTCCCGTGCCGAGGATCGCGTCCGCCAACGACCGTTTGGAGGCGAGGAGTTCGGCGATACGGTCCTCCACCGTGCCCTCCGCGATCAGGCGGTGTACCTGAACGGGCTGGGTCTGGCCGATGCGGTACGCACGGTCGGTGGCCTGCTCCTCGACCGCCGGGTTCCACCAGCGGTCGAAGTGGACGACGTGCGCGGCGCGGGTGAGGTTCAGGCCGGTGCCCGCCGCCTTGAGGGAGAGCAGGAAGACCGGGACCTCGCCGGACTGGAAACGGTCGACCATCTCCTCCCGGTGCGCCACCGGCGTGCCCCCGTGCAGGAGTTGGGAGGGGATCGCGCGGGCGGACAGGTGCTGGGAGAGCAGCCGGGCCATGGTCACGTACTGCGTGAAGATCAGCACGGAGTCCTCTTCGGCGAGGATCGTGTCGAGGAGTTCGTCGAGGAGGGCGAGCTTGCCGGAGCGGGCGGCGAGGCGGGCGGCGCCGCCCGCCGGGCCCCCTGCTGTCGGGCTCCCTTCCTTCGAGCCCCCCTCCTTCAGATACTGCGCGGGGTGGTTGCAGATCTGCTTGAGGGAGGTCAGCAGCTTCATGATCAGGCCGCGGCGGGCGATGCCTTCGGAGGCTTCGATGGCGGCCAGCGTCTCGTGCACCGCGGCCTGATAGAGGGCGGCCTGCTCGCGGGTGAGGGAGACGGGGTGGTCGGTCTCCGTCTTGGGCGGCAGCTCGGGCGCGATGCCCGGGTCGGACTTCTTGCGGCGCAGGAGGAAGGGGCGGACGAGGCGGGAGAGACGCTCCACCGCTTCCGGGTCCTCGCCGCCCTCGACCGCGCGCGCGTGCCGGGCCCGGAAGGAGGTGAGCGGGCCGAGCAGACCGGGGGTGGTCCAGTCCAGGAGGGCCCACAGTTCGGAGAGGTTGTTCTCGACGGGGGTGCCGGTGAGGGCGATCCGGGCCGGGGACGGGATCGTACGCAGCGCCTTCGCCGTGGACGAGCGGGGGTTCTTCAGGTGCTGGGCCTCGTCGGCGACGATCATGTTCCAGCTGCGGGTGGCGAGTTCGGCCGCGCTGGTGCGCATGGTGCCGTACGTGGTGAGGACGAAGCCGCCGCCGCGCGCTCCGGATGCGAAGCCGGAACCGGCATCGGCGGTGGAACCGGAACCGGCGGTGGAACCGGAACCGGCGTCGGAGTCGGCACCGGCGGCAGAACCGGAATCGGCGGCGGAAGCGGAATCGAGCGGGTCGTCGAGGGTGCGGGTCGTGCCGTGGAAGCGGCGGACGGGCACGCCCGGCGCGAAGCGTTCGATCTCGCGCTGCCAGTTGCCGAGGAGGGAGGCGGGGCAGACCACCAGGGTGGGGGCGGTGCGGGCGCGGTGCAGGTGGAGGGCGATGACGGTGATGGTCTTGCCGAGTCCCATGTCGTCGGCGAGGCAGCCGCCGAGGCCGAGCGAGGTCATCAGGTCGAGCCAGGCCAGGCCGCGCAGTTGGTAGTCGCGCAGGGTGGCGTTCAGGGCGGGGGGCTGCGGAAGCGTGTCCGCGCCACCCCGGGCGAGCCGGTCGCGGAGGGCGGCCAGGGCGCCGACCGGGACCGCTTCGACCCGCTCGCCGTCGACCTCCGCCGTGCCGGTGAGCGCCACCGCGAGCGCGTCGGCCGGGTCGAGGAGGCCCAACTGCCGCTTGCGGGCCTTGCGTACGAGCGCGGGGTCGACCACCACCCACTGGTCGCGCAGCCGCACCACCGGGCGGTGCTCCTCGACCAGGGCGTCCATTTCCGCCTCGGTGAGTTCCTCGCCGCCGACCGCCAGCTGCCAGCTGAACGCGAACAGCTGGTCCGCCTCGAAGAAGGGCGTGCCGTCGGTCGCCGAGCCGGGCGCGGGGCGCACCACCGCGGTGGCCGTGAGCGTGCGCGCCAGCTCGCGCGGCCAGTGGACGGCGACGCCCGCCGCCTCCAGCCGGTGCGAGGCGGCGCCGAGCAGGTCGTACAACTCGTCGTCGGACAGCGGCAGTACGTCGGGGACGGGCTGCTCCAGGAGCCTGGCGAGCGGCGGCCAGACGCGGCCGGCGCGGCGCAGGGCGAGGACGGTGTCGATGCGGGCGCGCGGGCCGAAGTGGTCGCCGCCCTCACCTGCCCAGAGGTCCGCCACGTCCACGAGATGGGTCGGGTCGGCGAGGCTGTGCACCTGCACGACGGCTGCCCCCGCACGGCGCTGGCCCGCATCCCGGCCACCTTCGCCCTCTTCGTCGCGTGTGTCGAAGAGGCTGTACACGGGGAGGTCCAGCCGGAGCGAGACCCGCACCCCGGCGTCCGCGCCGGCCGCGACCTCGGCGGCCCACTCCCGCAGTCCGGGCAGGTGCTGGGCCTCGCGCGCGGCGAAGGCGCCGCCCAGGGCGAGGGCCGCCGCGGGGGTGCGCGGCAGGGTGTCGGCGACGGCATCGACGAAGGACTTCACCAGGTGGGCGGGGTCGGGGACCTGGAGGGGTGTGCGGTCGGGGAGCGGTACCGCGTACCCCTCGGGCGGCAGTGCGGCAGCGATCGCCCTCAGGTGCGCGATGTCCGCGGCATCGGGCGGACCCGCCCGCCAGGCGTCCTCGTCGGCCGCGGTGAGACCCGGCAGAAGCAGCCCGCGCGCGGCCAGGTGCAGGGCGTGCAGGGCGGCGGCACCCCAGCAACGGGTCGCCGGATGCGCGACGGGATCGTGCCGGGCGGCAGCGAGCAGGGGCAGGGCGTCGGCGAGCGGGAGGAGGAGGGCGGGGACGGCGCGGGTACGGACGACGGCGCCGTGCCGTCGGACGACGGTGAGGGTGGTGGAGGTGGCGGCGAGCGCGTCACCGACACCGGCCAGCGAGGTGCCGTCCGGCGCCCAGAGGGCGATGCGACCGTCCCGTGGCAGGGGCGCGGGGAGGTAGAGCGCGGCGGCGTACGGCGGCAGGCGGCGGGGTGGTGCAAGCGGTGTGACCATCGTGCCGTCGCCTCCCGTCGGGGTGTGATCTGCGCAGGTGGGCGCAGGTTTTCTGCGTGGACCTGCGAGTGTACGGGCGGGGTCTGACAGTGGGGGCGGGACAGGCGTTTCGGCGCGGTGCGCCCGGGGCGGGGCACGGCGGCACGGCGTTACGGCCCTGGGGCGAAGAGCGCGTCGCGGACTGGGGGGCGGGGCACGGCGGTACGGCCCCAGGGCGAAGCGGGCGTCGCGGACTGGGGGCGGGGCGTTACGGCCGAGGAGCAGGGCGGGCGTTACGGCCGTGGCCGGGCGACGCAACCCAGGAGCGGGAGGAGCGTTACGCGCGGTCGCCCCGGCCCGTCCCACGGACGGTTGAGGGCGCGTGGCCCCCGCGGCGGAATCCCTCAGTCCCGCAACCTGCCCTGAACCCCCTCAGCCCCGGCCCCTCTCCCCATACGTCACCGAAGTCACCGAAGACACCACACCGGCCTGGATGAACGGGCCGTGATTGACCGTGCCCGACATCTTGTTGTGGATCGAGCCCACCCGCACCCCGCCCCCCGGCTCCGCCGGCTCCAGCTCCGCCAGGATCTCGCGCAGCACGTCCGCGCGTGCCGGGTCCGCCGCCAGGGTCTGGCGGATGCGCAGCCGCCAGGCGCCTTCCAGGTCGGCAGCCATCTGCCGGTCGTCGTCGGCCAGTGCGGCGGCCAGCTCGCTCCGGGTGGCCTCCAGTTCGCCCTGCAGCGTCTCCTCGTCCGGGGTGCCGTTGCCCCGTGAGAAGAATCCGCTGAGCCGGCCGCGTACCTGGGCCCATCCGTCCGTGGTCATCTGCTGCACCAGGGCGGTCGCGCCCGCTGTCGCCAGTGCCACCAGTTCCGGTTCCACCGTGCCCCCTTGGGGTGTTGCTGGGAATTTTCGAACGCTGCCAGGCAACCGTAGAGCCGATCCGCGCCCCGGGGCACGCCTTCACCTCAAGAGGGGCACGCCTTCACACAAAGAGGGGCGCACCTCACCTCAAGAGGAAACTCTCCGCCGCACGCGCCCCGGACTCCGCGCCGTCGTGCACGCGCGTTTGGGGGGAGTGGCGGCGGTGCGTGCCGCGAACGGCCACGCGTCGCGCGGATCCAGCCGCCGTACGGCACGGTCCAGGGCTGCTGCCCGCCCCTCGGCGGGCGCTGTCGCGTCGCCCCACGGGAAGGGCGCGTCCGCGCACAGGGTGGCGGCGTGCAGTCCGGAGCTGAAGGTCCGCGGCGGCGCACCGCCCGGTTCGGCGAACCCCTCGACGAGTCCCTTGAGCTGCGCCACGTCACCCGTACCGCCCGCCGCAGCTCTGTGGAGGGCGGCGAGGATGCCGCACCACACATGTCAGGGCTGTCACGGCCCCCGAGCGGGTCAGCACCGTCCCGTACACGTCCTCGCGTCCGAGTCCCCCTCAGAGAGTGAGCCACCCGACGCCGCCGTACCAGTGCCCGCCCGCCCTGAGGTGGTCTCCGACGGCGCGCTCCAGCGAGGTACGGCGCGGCAGTTCGGCCACCGGAATGTCCTCGGTGCCGAAAACGAAGGAGAGGGTTCCGCCGTCGTACTCGTCGTCCCCTGCGGCGATCCGCTCGAAGAGGTCCTGGAACCGGACGATGCGGGACCGGTCGGAGAGGCAGGCGCGCAACTGCGGGTCGAGCAGCCAGGAATCACAGACTGCCACCCGATGCTCCTCCTCGGGGAAATGGCGGGGAAAGAACGCGCGTGCGGCGGCCAGTGATTCCTCGCACGCGGTCGGCGAGAGCGGACCGGAGAAGTCCGGTACGTGGATGCTCAGACAGAGGTCGTCCGCCTTGCCCGGCCGGCCCGCCTCCGCCAGTGCGGCGGCGGTCTTCCCCCGCATCACCCCCCGCTGGAACTGCAGGCGGCCCAACTGGTAGATCTCGCCCCGGAAATGGAGCCGGATCCAGTACGGCACCAGCAGCCCGCCCGTCCCCCGCCGTCTGCGGTGCACCGCCATGTTCCGCCCGAGATCGGCCAGTGTCCGCCGGGACACCTCCTCGGGAATTCCGATGCCGCGGTGGTACGCGCGTACCTGCTCCAGTGCCGCGACGAAGACGTACACCGGGAAGTACCTGCCCGCCTCCCCCAGTTCCGCGGGCAGCAGCGGGAGTTCCACGCCCCCGTGCGGAACCCCCATGTCCTGCACCAGGCCCCGGACGCAGCGCTCCAGCAGCCACCGCCACTCGGGATCCTCGGCCATCGTGCGCCGCAGCGCGACCAGCGGGTTGACGTCCTCGTGCGGAACCGCCAGGTCCAGCAGTACGGCGGGAAGCTCGTCAGCCGTCGGCAGTACGCCCCCGTGCTCGTACGGGGACCCGTCCCCAGGCCCCTCCAGCGTCTCCAGGCTCACCAGCCACTGCGCCAACCGCGCGTCCGACCGGAGCACTTCCCGTACGGCCACCATGTGTGCCACCCCTCGTCGTCCCTGTTGCGTCGCCCTGCGCGAAACCCCATCATGGCGCGGGCCGCCGCAGGGCGCACCGGCATTGATGTCCGGTCGGCGAGACACACTCATCCAGAATGCGGACCGCGGTTGTCGGGCGGCACCGTGGGCGGCAAGGATGCGGGCATGGCCCCTGTTCTCGTATCGCGTCGCCACGTGGATCTGCTGCGTGTTTCGACCATGCTCTGTCGGGCCTCCTCCTGCCGTACGTCCGGCTGCTGACGCACCGCCTCCACTGACGCGTCCCCCGCTCTCCTCATAGAGCTCTCCTCATGGAGGGAGAGGGGTTCCGCGCGTCCGCTGCGGAGGCGCATCTCCCTTTCCGGCCGGTCCGGAGCAGTTGCGCCCGGGACCGTCGCCCGCTCCTTGCTGCCTTCTCCTTCGTACGGAATCCCGCCGCGCCCGTGTGCCGTGCGGGGTTCCCCGCTGCCTCCGAGGTCTCCCCATGCCCACCACCGTGCCCGCAGCCGTGCCCGGCGCCCCCGACCATCCCCTGCTGCACTGGTTCCTGCCCACCGGCGGCGACGGCCGCGACCCCGGCGGCGTCACCGCTGTACAGGGCCGGACGGGATCCGCCACCCGGCGCCCCGCCGACATCGGCTACCTCTCCCAGGTGGCGCGCGCCGCCGAACAGGCCGGATTCCACTCGCTGTTGACGCCCGTCGGCCTCGGCTGCGTCGATCCGTGGATACTCACCGCCGCCCTCGCCCAGCACACCGACCGGATCGGCTTCCTGGTCGCCTTCCGGGCCGGGTTCGCCAGCCCCACCCTGCTCGCCCAGCAGGCGGACGCCTTCCGCCGGTTCGCGGGCGGCCGACTGCGTCTGAACGTCGTCACCGGCGGCGACCCCGCCGAGCAACGGGCGTACGGCGACCACCTGGCGCACGACGAACGCTACGCACGGACCGCCGAGCTCATGGCAGCCCTGCGCGCCCTGCTCGACGGCGAGGACGCCGACCGCGAGGGCGCACACTTCCGCCTCCGGGGAGCGCGGCTCGTCGACCCCGCCGTGGAACACCCCGTACCGCTGTACTTCGGCGGCGCCTCCCCCGCCGCCGAGGACGTCGCCGCGCGCCACGCCGACGTACAACTGCTGTGGGGAGAGCCGCCGTCGGCGATCGACGAGCGCATCAAGAGGCTGCGGGCCAAGACGGAGGCGGTACGCGGCGAACACGGCTCGCTGCGCTTCGGGCTGCGGCTGCACGTCATCGCCCGCGACACCGCCGCCGAGGCGTGGGCCGAGGCGGACCGGATCCTGTCCCGGCTCGACCCCGATGCGGTGAGCGCCAGCCAGGCCAGGTTCGCCGCCATGGACTCCGTGGGACAGGCCCGGATGGCCGCCCTGCACGGTGGCTCCCCGGACGCCGCACAACTGGAGATCGCCCCCAACCTCTGGGCGGGCATCGGTCTCGTACGGGAAGGGGCGGGCACCGCGCTCGTCGGCTCGCACGACGAGGTCGCACAGCGGCTGTACGAGTACCGGGCGCTGGGCGTCGACGAGTTCGTACTGTCCGGCTACCCGCACCTCGAAGAGGCCTACCGGGTGGGCGAAGAGGTCGCACCCCGGCTGCGCGCGCTCGTCGACGAGGCAGCACGCGCCAAAGACACGGCAGGACGCACCGAAGACACGGCTGCACGCACCGAAGACGACGCAGCACGCATCAAAGAGGCGGCGGGCGCATGACCCTCACCGCCCCGACCGGGACGGCTGTCGTCACCGAGCCCGTCCCGGATCGAGGAGTTGCTGGAGCGGGTGGGACTCGCGGGCATGGGGCGGCGCCGCACGTGGGAGCTGTCGGGCGGTCAGCAGCAGCGGGTGGCCATCGCGCGTGCGCTGTCGGGCGCCCCGGGCCGCATCGTCGCGGAACTTCCCGTGGACCTGCCACGCGACCCCGGCACGGATCCTGCGGCCCTGCGCGCCACCCCGGAATTCGCCCGCCTGCGGGGCGAGTTGACGGCCACGATGCGGGAGGCAGCAACACTCCCCGCATGACCACTGCCCCGGCGACACCTCTATGAGGCGCTGCCGGGGCACGCACGGTTCAAGGGGAGACCGGAGAGGGGGACTGAAAAAAGGGGGGCGGGAAAGAGGGGGAAAGAGGGGACCGGATACGCGCCCGGACCGGCACGCGCAGGCGCTAGCTCCCCTGCCCCGCCCGCTCCTCCAGCTCCCGCCACACCTTCCGCACCTGCGGCTCCAGAGCCTCCAGCGGCCCGTCGTTGTCGATCACCAGGTCGGCGACGGCGAGCCGCTGCTCGCGCGTGGCCTGCGCCGCCATCCGCCCGCGTGCGTCGGCCTCGCTCGTCCCCCGCAGTCGTACGAGCCGGTCCAGCTGCGTCTCGGGCGACGCGTCCACGACCACCACCAGGTCGTACAGCGGCGCCAGCCCGTTCTCGGTGAGCAGCGGCACGTCGTGGACGACGACGGCATCGGCCGGAGCGGCCCCCGCCAGTTCCGCCGACCGGGCCCCGACCAGCGGGTGCACGATTCCGTTGAGGGTCTTGAGCATCGAAGGGTCCGCGAAGACGATCGCGCCCAGCGCGGGACGGTCCAAGGTGCCGTCGGCCGCGAGGACGCCCTCGCCGAACGCGGCCACCACGGCGTGGGGGCCCGGGGGGCCCGGGGCGACCACCCCACACCCGCGAATTTGGTGGGCGACGACGACCGCGCCGTACGACGCGAGAAGCCGCGACACTTCACTCTTGCCGGCGCCGATGCCACCGGTCAGGCCCACTGTCAGCATGCCCGGCAGCCTAGAACGCCCTCCCCCGGGCCTAGACGTCGCCCTCCCGCTCCGCGAGGAACTTCTCGAATTCCAGGCCGATCTCGTCCGCCGACGGCAGGTCCTTGGCCTCCGCGACGAGGCTGCCGCGCGTCTCCGCGCCCGCCATCGCGTCGTACTGGTGCTCAAGTCCCTGGACCAGAGCGACCAGTTCCTCGTCGCCCTCGCCGACCTGCCGGTCGATCTCGTCCTGCGTGCGCCGTGCCTCCGTGCGCAGCGCGTGCGCCACCGAGGGCAGCACCAGGCCGGTGGCCGCGGTGATCGCCTCAAGGACGGTCAGCGCCGAGTCCGGGTAGGCGGAGCGTGCCACGTAGTGCGGCACGTGGGCGGCGACGCCGAGCACGTCGTGCCCGGCCTCCGTCAGCCGGTACTCGATCAGCGACTCCGCCGATCCCGGCACCTGCGCCTCGTCGAACGGGCTGCGGTGTCCGGGCACCAGGTCCGTGCGGTTGCCGTGCGGAGTGAGGCCTACGGGGCGGGTGTGCGGGACGCCCATCGGTATCCCGTGGAAGTTCACCGCCAGCCGCACTCCGAGCCGCTCCACGATCTGCTGCACGGCCACCGAGAACCGCTCCCACTCCACGTCCGGCTCGGGACCCGCGAGGAGCAGGAACGGGGCGCCCGTGGCGTCCTGCACCAGGTGCACCTCAAGAGACGGCGTCTCGTAGTCCGTCCACTGATCACGCCGGAACGTCAGAAGGGGGCGCCGGGCCCGGTAGTCCACCAGCCGGTCGTGGTCGAAGCGCGCCACGACCTGGTGGGGCAGTGTGTCGAGGAGCTTGTCGACGATCTGGTCGCCGGTCTCGCCCGCGTCGATGTAGCCGTCGAAGTGGTAGAGCATGACAAGTCCGGCCGACTCCTGGGCCAGCGCCATGTCGACGACGGCAAGCCCCTTCGGCTCCCATGCGTACAAACCCTGCGGATCAAGCACGATTCCCGCTACCTCCTCGCGTTTCACAGAGAAGAACGTGCTGCGGGGCACGAGCATTCCCGTCCGGGCCGCCATCCCTCGTACGAGTGGACAATCCCACCAGCGGGAACCGGCCGTGGGACGGCACACGCCTGCACAGTGCAGAGCG
>NZ_JBSGZD010000115.1:0-22893 GCF_053610825.1 Streptomyces sp. NPDC054863
GGTGCGCCCTCGCCGGTGTTGTCGGAGTTGTTGGTGTGGTCAGTGGTGTCGGTCACGGCACCCTCTCCGGCCGGTATGGCCGGAGCCGCGGCCTCTACGGTCTTGGCGGCATCCGACTGGTCCGGCTGGGTCGCGCCGGCCCCGGGGGGTCCTGCGGGACGCGAGGCCGCGCGGCGCCTGCGGCGCGGCGGCAGTGTGTCGCTGGGCGAAGTGTTCTCGGCCTCAGCGGGGTCGATCGGCTCAAGCATGCGGGGTTCTCCCGTCGCGCTCCCGGGCGCCGCGCCTGAATCCGGTCCGGCCGCGGCCCACGCGCGGAGCGCGGGGCCACCGTCCGGGGCGCGGGCGCCGCACGGGAGCTGATCTCTAGCTCGCCGGTTCCGTACGTACGAAGACGTACGGCCTGGCGAAAGTCCGGTTAAGTACGCGGCCCGACCCAGGTGGCTCCCGAGTACCAGGGCTGCGCTGCAACGACCGCCCTAAGCGGAACCGGAACCTTCAGGCGCCTTCGCGGCGGCGGGTGCGGGGGCTGTGGTAGAGCCTGTCTGCACTGCCTCGCGGTCGGGCGCGAGCGGGTCGGTCACCGATCCGGACTCCTCGTCGAGAAGCCCCTGCGCCAGCCTGGTCACCGCTGCGGGGACCGGCGGCGCCAGGTCGGCCACAGCGTGGAGACCGGAAAGGACGTCGTCGGGTCGTACGGCGGGTGTCATGTGCCGCACTACCAGCCGCAGTATCGCACAGGGCTCCGCCGCGGGCCTATCGCCCGCTTCCCCCTGTGGACGGGCGACGCTCTCGGCGAGCGGTACGGACGCCATCTCGACGACGGCCTCGCGGGCGTCGAAGCTGCGCATGCCGTTCTTCGTACGGCGCTGGACCTCGACGGTCTCGGCGGCGAGGAAGGTCTCGACGGCCTTGGCCGCGTCCTCCTGCGTCACTCCGTTCAGCCGCAGCTCCCAGATGGAGGCGGTCAGCCGGTCGGCGAGGCCCGAGGTGCGGGCCTCGACCGCGTCGATGATGTCGAGGCCGTCGGGCATCGACTCGTCGAGCAGTCGGCGCAGGGTCTGCGGGTCGCGGGGTGCGGTGAGCGCGATCTCCAGGTACTCGGCCTCGGAGCCGGTGCCGGTGGGTGCGGCGTTGGCGTAGCTCACCTTGGGGTGCGGGGTGAAGCCCGCCGAGTACGCCATGGGCACCGCGGCGCGGCGCAGGGCCCGCTCGAAGGCGCGCTGGAAGTCACGGTGGCTGGTGAACCGGAGGCGGCCTCGCTTGGTGTAGCGCAGTCGGATGCGCTGCACCGCCGGTGCGGGCGGCGGGCCTTCGGGCTGTCGCTTGCCCAGTGGTTCTTCTCCTCGGTGCGGGGCGGCGCGTCTTCCGCGCGCCCACAGGCCTGTGGGGGTGTCCCCGCGCGGCGGTTCCCGTCCGGTCCTCCGCTGCGCTGAGCAGGGAGGTCTCGGGGCCGGGTGCTGCGCCGGGGGCAGTCGTTGTACTACCCAGAGTACGCGCCGGGGACGGGGATGGTTCCCGGGGCGGGCGGTCGCGAGGACGGACGGGCCGCGGAAGGGGTGTGCTCCGCGCGAGGTCCTCAGCCCGTCCGACGCTTGAGAACGCGCGGACGCAGCACGTGCACCGGACGCAGCCCGTGCACCGGACGCAGCACGTGCACCGGACGCAGTCCACGCACCGGACGCAGCCCGCCCGCCGGACGCAGTCCACGCACCGGACGCAACCCGTCCACCGGACGCAACCCGGGCCACCCACCACCGGCGGCGCAGGCGGCCGTTCCGCGAAGCGGCCCGCCCACCCGCACCGGCACAGCCACCGCACCCTCCTACTTCGCTTCCGGCCCGGCACCCTTGACCAGCACCGTCCCCGGCACCCGCTCCCCCGAAGCAGCAACCGGGGCCGGAGCCAAGACCGAGGCCGCGACCGGAGCCGGAACCGGAGCCGCGGCCGGAACCGGAGCGGGAGCCGGACCCCGTTCCGGCCCCGCACCTCCCACCAACGCCCGCCAGGCTCCCCTCCGCGCCTCCCGGACCGAAGCCCTCGCCTCCCGCACCACCTGCCGTGCCGTCCGCCCCGCCGACCGCACCGCGTCCCTCACGCCCCGGCCGGCCCCGGCCGCGCCCCGGCCCGCCGCGACGGCCGCCCGCTTCACGGGCCGCCACACGCCGTCGCGCAGCCAGTGCCCGACCGGGGTGAACACACTCCGGTAGACCCAGCGCACCGGCCGCCCCACGAGCTGGTGGGCAAGCCATTTCACGCCCCGGCCCAGTGCCCGCGACACGTATCCGGCGACCTGCCAGCAGATTCCCAGCGCGGCCCGGATCTCCCGGCACAGCCACACCACCGGCCGCACCAGCAGCGTCATCACGACCCACGCCACCCCGTGCCCGAAGCCGCGCACCGCCCAGGTGAGGCCGTGGCCGAGCGGCGTCAGCAGCCGCCGGTACGTCCACACCACGGGGCGCACCACCAGCGTCCGTACGCACCACCCGCACCCGGCGCCGACCCCCTTCGCCAGCCACCGCAGCCCCTGCCCGACCGGCGTCAGCACCGACCGGTACAGCCACACCACCGGCGTCACCAGCAGCGTCCGTACGCACCAGTCGACGCCCGCCCACAGCGCGCGCCCCAGGGCTGTCGCAGCCGCACCCGTCCGCTGCGCCAGCCACCGCAGCCCGTGCCCGACCGGCGTCAGCGCCGACCGGTACAGCCACACCAGAGGCGCGACGCCGAGCCGCATCACGCACAGGACCACGGCCGCCCGGGCCCCACGCCCGCAGGCTGCCAGCCCGGCGCCCAGGTTCCGCCCGAGCCACCGCAGGGCGTGCCCGGCGGGCGTCAGCGCGTGCCGGTACAGCGCGACCCACATGCGTACGCCCAGCAGCGCGGCCAGCCACCGCAGGCCGTGACCCACCGGCGTCAGCACCACCTCATAGAGGCTGCGGGCGAGCGGGCGGAGAACGTGTCGCCACAGTGCCGCCCACGGAGTGACGAACACCGCCCGGCCGAGCCACCGCAGGCCGTGGCCGAGCGGCGTGAGGACCGTTCCGTACAGCCACACCCAGGGCGTCACGCACAGCGCGTGCCCCAGGCGCGTCACTGTCCGCCGGACCAGTTCGCCGCCCGTGCGCAGCAGGTCCCACACCACGCGTACGGGGAGGACGAGGACCAGGACCACGATCCGCACCGGGATCCTGACGAAGGCCGTCAGACAGCCTTCCTGCTGGGCCCGTGACTGTGACTGGAGCTCAGGCTGTGAGTGGGGCTCAGGCTGCGGCTGGAGCTCCGGCCCTGGCTGGGCCTGTGGCGACGGCTGTGTCCGTGGCTGTGTCCGTGGCTGTGCCCGTTGCTTCTCAAGGTCCATTTCCGGTCCTCTCCCCCGTTTCCCCTCCAGGACGCCTCAGCGGTCCGTTCGGATGCGGTCCCGCGCCGTGCCGGGACGCGAAAAGGTCCGGCCGGGGTGTGTCTCCCGGCCGGACCTCCGTACCGCGTGCGCTACTTGACGACCGACAGGGGAAGGAGCTTCTTCCCCGTAGGACCGATTTGGATGGACGTGTCCATCTGCGGGCACACGCCGCAGTCGAAGCACGGTGTCCAGCGGCAGTCCTCGACCTCGGTCTCGTCGAGCGAGTCCTGCCAGTCCTCCCAGAGCCAGTCCTTGTCGAGGCCGGAGTCCAGGTGGTCCCAGGGCAGGACCTCTTCGTAGGTGCGCTCGCGGGTGGTGTACCAGTCGACGTCGACGCCGTGGGCGGGGAGCGTCTTGGCCGCGGCCTGCATCCACCTGTCGTACGAGAAGTACTCGCGCCAGCCGTCGAACCGGCCGCCGCCCTCGTAGACGGCGCGGATGACCGAGCCGATGCGGCGGTCGCCGCGGGAGAGCAGGCCCTCGACGATGCCGGGCTTGCCGTCGTGGTAGCGGAAGCCGATCGAGCGGCCGTACTTCTTGTCGCCGCGGATCTTGTCGCGGAGCTTGGTGAGGCGCGCGTCGGTCTCGTCGGCGCTCAGCTGCGGCGCCCACTGGAACGGCGTGTGCGGCTTGGGCACGAAGCCGCCGATGGAGACGGTGCAGCGGATGTCGTTCTGCCCGGAGACCTTGCGGCCCTCGGCGATGACGTTGACCGCCATGTCGCCGATCTGCAGGACGTCCTCGTCGGTCTCGGTGGGCAGGCCGCACATGAAGTACAGCTTCACCTGGCGCCAGCCGTTGCCGTACGCGGTGGAGACGGTCCGGATGAGGTCTTCTTCCGAGACCATCTTGTTGATGACCTTGCGCATGCGCTCACTGCCGCCCTCGGGGGCGAAGGTGAGGCCCGAGCGGCGGCCGTTGCGGGTCAGCTCGTTGGCGAGGTCGACGTTGAACGCGTCGACGCGGGTGGAGGGGAGGGACAGGCCCACCTTGTCCTCCGTGTAGCGGTCGGCGAGACCCTTGGCGATCTCGGCGATCTCGGTGTGGTCCGCGGAGGAGAGCGAGAGGAGACCGACTTCTTCGAAGCCGGTGGCCTTCAGGCCCTTCTCGACCATTTCGCCGATGCCGGTGATGCTTCGCTCCCGCACGGGGCGCGTGATCATGCCGGCCTGGCAGAAACGGCAGCCGCGGGTGCAGCCGCGGAAGATTTCGACGGACATCCGCTCGTGGACGGTCTCCGCGAGCGGGACGAGGGGCTGCTTGGGGTAGGGCCACTCGTCGAGGTCCATGACGGTGTGCTTGGAGACGCGCCACGGCACACCGGACTTGTTCGGTACGACGCGGGCGATGCGGCCGTCCGCGAGGTACTCGACGTCGTAGAACGCGGGGACGTAGACATTGCCGGTCCTGGCGAGGCGGAAGAGGACTTCCTCACGGCCGCCGGGGCGGCCCTCCGCCTTCCAGGTCCGGATGATCTGCGTCATGTCGAGGACGGCCTGCTCGCCGTCGCCGATGACCGCGCAGTCGATGAACTCGGCGATGGGCTCGGGGTTGAAGGCCGCGTGGCCGCCCGCCAGGACGATCGGGTCGTCCAGGGTGCGGTCGGCGGCGTTCAGGGGAATGCCGGCCAGGTCGAGCGCGGTCAGCATGTTCGTGTAGCCGAGCTCGGTGGAGAAGGAGAGTCCGAAGACGTCGAAGCTCTTCACCGGGCGGTGGGCGTCGACCGTGAACTGCGGCACGTCGTGCTTGCGCATCAGCTCTTCGAGGTCGGGCCAGACGCTGTAGGTGCGCTCGGCGAGGACGCCCTCCTGCTCGTTGAGCACCTCGTAGAGGATCATCACGCCCTGGTTGGGCAGCCCGACCTCGTACGCGTCCGGGTACATGAGCGCCCAGCGGACGTCGCAGCTCTCCCACGGCTTGACGGTGGAGTTCAGCTCACCGCCGACGTACTGGATGGGCTTCTGCACATGCGGCAGGAGGGCTTCCAGGCGGGGGAAGACCGACTCAACAGGCATCGCGGTGTCTCTCATGAGCGGGCAGGGGGACCCTCAAGCCTAACTCGGGTCGGGGGTGGGTTTGCACGGGTGGCTCTGCCGGGGGGCGAGGGCAGGTGCGCGGGCGGTCCCGCGGCGCCCTCGCCCACCGGACGGGCCGGGTCACACCCCGGGCACCCGCGCCCACACCTCCCCCAGCTCCCGTTCCCGAGTCGCTCCGACCGCCTCCTCCTGTCCGTACAGCAACCCCCACACGAAGGCCGACTCGCCCGCCGCGTGGGCCTGGATCGCGAGGTTTCTCAGTTCGGTGCGGGCGACCACGCTGTCCTGGTGGTCGCCGAGCACCGTCTGGACGTCCTTGACCCGCTTGCGCAGCCGGTTCGCCGGTTTGCCCAGGACCGGGCGCGCCGATTCCGCCGCGTAGCGGAGGCGTTTCGCGGCCTTGCGGGCTTCGTGCAGGGCGACGTCCCGTTCGCCGCCCGGGGCGAGGGACAGTGCGTGTTCCGTACGGTCGGCCAGGCGGGCGTGGTCCTTGGCGAGCGCGGCGCGCAGTACCCCAGCCGCGTCCTTCGCCGCCGCCTTCCGCAGCGGCGGGTCCGCGAGCAGTGCGTCCAGGGACCGCAGCAGTTCCAGGTAGCGCCGGGAGTCCAGGACGGCGAGGGTCCGTCGCCTGGATCCGCTCCTGCGTGCCACCGACCAGATCCGCAGCCGTCCCCGTACCGGCCCGAGGAGCAGGGTGCGGGGCAGGGCGGAGAGGCGGGCGGTCAGGCGGGCGGCGAGGACCTCCTGGTCGCGGTCGACGCCCAGCTCGCCCGCCAGCCATTTGAGTTCGTCGCCGATCGGATCGGTGACCGTGCGGTCCAGGACCTTCCGGTAGGTCTTGAAGGCGCTGCGCATCCGTCGCGTCGCCACCCGCAGCTGGTGCACCGAGTCCGGCAGGTCCCGCCGTACCGCCGGGTCGTACGCGGCGACGGCCTCGGCCTGTGTCCGTACGTACGCGAGTACCCGCGCACCCGCCGTGCCGTCGTCCACGACCTCTCCGCGGACCGGTCCGCCGCCCGTCTCCTCCAGTGCCCGCGCCAGCTTCGAAGCCGACGGGGACGGCCGCACGCCCGCCTTGCGGAGCTTCTTCTCCACCGCGTCCAGGAAGGCCGGGTCGCCGTCGTCGGCGAGCTCCACCTCGATCTCCGTCCAGGAGGCGGTGCGCGGCTCGCCGTCGCCCGGCCGCTCGGCCGTCACCGCGTCGACGCTCACCTCGGCGAGCAGCTCACCGACGCCGTCCAGGAGGTGGCGGATCCGCCGCGACGACTTGAGCCGTACGGTCGCCACCAGCGGCTCCCCGCGCGTGCGCGCCCGTACGAGGGCGGACAGGGTGCGCGGTACTTCGCCGGCCGTGCCCAGCGGGGCGCGGATCTCGTCGCGTACGTCCGGGGAGACGGGGAGTTTCAGGTGCCAGCCCGCGTCGTCGCCGCCGGTGCGGCGGCGCAGGGTGATCGCGTGGGCGGCGAGGGCGAGGGTGGCGGTGTCGTAGTAGACGGCGTCGAGGTCGACGACTCCCTTGTCCTCGACGGACGAAACCCCGGCCACCTTGAGGAAGTCAGGCAGCCGGGGCGGGCCCTCGGTGTCGGTCGTGGTGGCTTCGTACTTCCGCTCGATCTCGCGCTTGGTGTCCGCCATGACATGAATCTAGACGCGATGCGGGCCTTCAGACAGAGGCCCGGCGGGCGGCGCCCGTGCCGTCGTCGGTCGGAGGGCCGGTGGCGGTCGGCGCCTATGCGGTCATCGGCCGCTGCACCCTGATGGACTGCAGCAGCCCGATCGCCACCCACACCGCGAACATCGACGAGCCTCCGTACGAGACGAAGGGGAGCGGGAGGCCTGCGACCGGCATGATGCCGAGGGTCATTCCGATGTTCTCGAAGGACTGGAAGGCGAACCAGGCGATGATCCCCGCCGCGACGATCGTGCCGTACAGCTCGGTCGTCTCGCGGGCGATGCGGCAGGCGCGCCACAGGATGACGCCGAGGAGGACGAGGATCAGGCCCGCGCCGAGGAAGCCGAGTTCCTCGCCCGCCACGGTGAAGACGAAGTCGGTCTGCTGTTCCGGGACGAACTGGCCGGTCGTCTGCGAGCCCTTGAAGAGGCCGGTTCCGGTGAGTCCGCCGGAGCCGATCGCGATGCGTGCCTGGTTGGTGTTGTAGCCGACGCCCGCCGGGTCGAGGTTCGGGTTGGCGAACGCGGCGAAGCGGTTGATCTGGTACTCGTCGAGGAGGCCGAGGGCGGCCACCAGGACGGCTCCCAGGACGCCCGCGCCGACCAGGCCGAAGATCCACCGGTTGGAGGCCCCGGAGGCCAGCAGCACACCCAGGATGATCATGGCGATGACCATGACCGAGCCGAGGTCCGGCATCAGCATGATGATCATGATCGGGATGACGGCGACGCCCAGCGACTTGAGCACCGTGCGGTGGTCGGGGTGGGCCTGGTCGCCCGCGTCGACCCGGGCGGCGAGCAGCATCGCCATGCCCAGGATGATCGTGATCTTGGTGAACTCGGAGGGCTGGAGCGAGAAGCCGCCGGGGACCGCGATCCACGCGTGCGCACCGTTGACGGTGGTGCCCAGGGGGGTGAGCACCGCGAGCACCAGGACGACGGAGAGCCCGTAGAGGATCGGCACCGCGCCGCGCAGGGTGCGGTGGCCGAGCCAGATCGTGCCGATCATCAGGGCGAAGCCGATGCCGGTGTTGAGCAGGTGCCGGAAGAGGAAGTAGTACGGATCGCCGTGCGTGAGCGAGTCACGGCCCCGGGTCGCCGACCACACCAGCAGCGCGCCGAGGCCCGACAGGGCGATCGCGGAGAGCAGCAGGGGCCAGTCGAGCCTGCGGACGAGGGAGTCGCGGGCGGCGAGCTTGGCGAAGGCGCCGCGCTCGGGTGCGTACCGCTGGACGGAGAAGCCGTGGGTGCTGTTCGCCATGTCAGTCCCCCACCCGCTGGACGTTGCGGCCCGCGGTGCCGCCGGCGCCGGGGCGTCCCTGGCCGGTCGGCGGGGGTCCTGCGGCCTCCACCGGATCGACGGGCTCCTTGGGCACGGGGACGTACGGCTTGATGGCGGGGGCGTCGATGGAGCCGTCCGCCTCGATCTTGGGGAGGTTCTGCTGCGGCTGCGGCAGCAGGGCCTTCTTCGGGTCGAACTTGCCGGCGTCGTCCAGTCCGTACAGCGCGTTGTAGATCTTCCGCACGGCAGGTCCTGAGGCGCCGGAGCCGGTGCCGCCCTGCGCGATCGTCATGACGATCGAGTAGTCCTTGGTGTAGGTGGCGAACCACGAGGTGGTCTGCTTGCCGTAGACCTCGGCGGTGCCCGTCTTGGCGTGCATCGGGATCTTGTCCTGGGGCCAGCCCTGGAACCTCCAGGCGGCGGTGCCCCGGGTGGCGACTCCCGCGAGGGCTTCGTCTATCAGTTTGTGCGTGCTCGCGTTCATCGGCAGCCGGCCCTGGGACTTCGGCTTGATCTCCTTGACGTGCTTGCCGTCGGCGCTGACGACGGCCTTGCCGACGGACGGGGTGTGGATGGTGCCGCCGTTGGCGAGGGACGCGTAGATCGACGCCATCTGTATGGGCGTGACGAGGGTGTCGCCCTGTCCGATGGAGTAGTTGACGGAGTCACCGGCGCGCATCTGGTTGCCGTCGATGCAGTTCTCGAAGGCGATCTTCTCGACGAAGCTGCCGTCCTTCTTGCCCTGCTTGCACCAGGCGTCCTTGTTGGCCGCCCAGAACCGCTGCTTCCACTGGCGGTCGGGGACCCGGCCCGCGACCTCGTTGGGGAGGTCGATGCCGGTCTCCTTGCCGAGGCCGAACTGGTGGGCCGTCTTGTAGAACCAGTCCTTGGCGTTCTTCTTCGGCTTGGTGCCGCCGTCACGCTGCCACTGCTGGTGGGCGAGGGCGTAGTAGACGGTGTCGCAGGAGACTTCGAGTGCGCCGCCGAGGCTGATGTTGCCGTGGCCCTTGGACTCGTAGTTGGTGAAGGTCTGGCCGCCGATGGAGTACGAGCTCGGGCAGGGGTAGTTGCCGTTGAAGTCGTAGCCGGCGTTGACGGCCGCGGTCGTCGGGATCACCTTGAAGATCGAGCCGGGTGCGGCCTGTGCCTGAATGGCCCGGTTGAGCAGCGGGAAGTTGGAGTCCTTGCCGGTGAGGGCCGCGTAGTCCTTGCCGGAGATGCCGCCGACCCAGGAGTTGGGGTCGTAGGTGGGGTTGGAGGCCATCGCGACGACCCGGCCGGTCTTGGCCTCCATCACGACGACGGCGCCCGCGTCCGCCTTGTAGTTGGTGCGGGTGTTCTTGTCGAACCCCTTGCGGGCTTCCTTCATCGCGTCGAGGAGTTCGTACTCGGCGACGGCCTGCACCCGGGCGTCGATGCTGGTGACGACGTTCGCACCGGGCTCGGCCTTGTCCGCCTTGGCGAGGCCGATGACGCGGCCGAGGTTGTCGACCTCGTAGCGGGTGACCCCGGCCTTGCCGCGCAGGTCCTTGTCGTACATCCGCTCCAGGCCCGAGCGGCCCACCTGGTCGGAGCGCAGGTACGGGGACTCGGAGTCCTTGGCCTTCTCGATCTCGGCGTCGGTGACGGGCGAGAGGTAGCCGAGGACCTGGGCGGTGTTGGCCTTGCCGGGGGCGGCGTAGCGGCGGACCGCGGTGGGCTCGGCGGTGATGCCGGGGAAGTCCTCGGCGCGCTCGCGGATCTGGAGGGCCTGCTGGGTGGTGGCCTTGTTGGTGACCGGGATCGGCTGGTACGGGGAGCCGTTCCAGCAGGGCTGCGGGGTCTTGGCGTCGCAGAGCCGCACCTTGTCGGTGACGTCCTTGGGTGCCATGTCGAGGATGTCGGCGAGGCGGGTGAGGACCGCTGCGCCGTCGTCCTTCATCTTCATGAGTTCGGTGCGGGACGCGGAGACGACGAGTTTGGTCTCGTTGTCGGCGAGCGGGACGCCGCGGGCGTCGAGGAGGGAGCCGCGGACGGCGGGCTGGACGACCTGCTGGACGTGGTTGTTCTTCGCCTCGTCGGTGTACTCGTCGCCGTTGCGGATCTGGAGGTACCAGAGGCGCCCGCCGAGGGTGAGGAGCAGGGAGAAGACGAGGACCTGGAGGACGATGAGCCGGATCGTGACCCGGGGGGTCCGGCCGGTCTCCGGAATGTTGGTCACAGGCGCTTCACTCCCTTGATGCGTCCGGCCTTGGAGGCCCTGGAGCGGGCGGCGCGCAGGCGCAGGCCGCTCTTCTGCTCGCCGATGCGCAGCCCCGTGCCGGAGGAGAGCCAGCCGGCGGAGACGTCGGCGCCGCCGGAGGAGGACTCGGAGAGCGGGTCGTTCTCGGCGCGCCTGGCGAGCGCCATGATGCCGGGGACGACGAACGGGGCGAGCAGCAGGTCGTACAGCGCGGCGGTGAACAGCAGTCCGCCGAGGCCCACGTGGCGGGCGGCGGTGTCGCCGACGAGGGCGCCCACCCCCGCGTACAGGAGGGTGGAGCCGAGTGCTGCGGCCACGACGACGAGCATCGGTCCTGTGGCGGAGCGGAGCCGTCCGTTCTCGGGCTTGGCGAGGCCTGCGAGGTAGCCGATGACGCAGAGTACGAGGGCGTAGCGGCCGGCGGCGTGGTCGGCGGGCGGGGCGAGGTCGGCGAGGAGGCCGGCGCCGAAGCCGATGAGGGCGCCGCTGACGTGTCCGTAGACGAAGGCCAGGCCGAGGACGACGAGGAGTGTCAGGTCGGGTACGGCGCCGGGGAGTTGGAGTCTGGCGAGGACGGTGACCTGGATGACCAGGGCGACGACCACCAGGGTGACGGAGAGCAGAATCCGGTTGAAGCGCATCAGGTTCAGCTCCTACTGGTCGGCGGCGTTGCCGTTGGCGGCGCCGTCGCCGTTGTTGTTGCCGTTGCCGTTGTTTGCGCCGTTGCCGTTGTTGTTGCCGTTGTTCGCAGCGTCGCCGTTGTTGTTGCCGTTGGCGGCGCCGTTGTTCTCGCCGGCCGGGGGCTTCGGCGTCACGGTGACGGTGACCGTCGGGGCGGGCTTGGGCTTGTTCGGCAGGACGGTGTCGCGGGGATCGGTGCGCGGGGCCGTCACGACGACGCCGACGAGGTCGAGCTTGGTGAAGCCGACGTAGGGGCGTACGTAGACGGTCCGCGTCAGGTCGCCGCCGGACGGGTCGACGCGTACGACCTCGCCCACCGGCACTCCGGGCACGAAGGGCTTGGCGGCGCGCGAGCCGAAGGTCACCAGGCGGTCGCCCGGCTTGACCTTGGCCTTGCCGTTGAGGAACTGGACGCTGAGCGGGCGGTCGCCCTGCCCGGTCGCGAAGCCCAGCTCGTTGGTCTTCTCCATGCGCGTGCCGACTGTGAACTTGGGGTCGTTGGCGAGCAGTACGGTCGAGGTGCCGGGGCCGACGGTGGTGATGCGGCCGACGAGTCCGTCCGTGTTGAGGACGGTCATGTCGCGCTTGACGCCGTCGTTGCTGCCGATGTCGATGGTGACGGTCCAGGAGAAGCCCTGGGACGCTCCTATGGCGATGACTTCGGCGCCCTTGATGCCGTACTGTCCGGCGCCCGCCTTCTTCAGCATGCCGTCGAGCTCGCGCACCCGGCTCTGGTTGCGGTCGTCGCTGCCGAGCCGCAGTCTGAGTTCCTGGTTGTCCCGCTCCAGCGCCTTGAGCTGGTCGTGGCTGTCGCCGGAGTCCCGTACCGCGCCGATCGCGTTGCCGATCGGGTCGACGGCGGTGGCGACGCCCTTCTCCACCGGTCCGAAGACGGCGGCGGCGGCCTGCCTGGCTCCGTCGACGGGTGACTGTTCGCCGCCGCGGATGTCGACCGTGATCAGCGCGAACGCTACGGCGATCAGCAGCACCAGGAGCAGCCGGCTCTCTCGTGTGTCCCTCACGTGCGACGGCCGTGCCTTCCTCGTCGGAAAAATGCGTATGCGTGTATATCAACGATCCGCCGCACGGGACGACAGGGCCCCGTACGGCGGATTTCTTCTGCAGCACCCGGGGCCGGCAGGTGGCCCCGGGCACTGGTGGTGCGTCCTGCTATCTGCGCGGCTGGGCGTCCAGCACCTGCTGGAGCGCCTCGAACTCCTCCACGCACTTGCCGGCTCCGAGGGCGACGGAGTCCAGCGGGTCTTCCGCGATGTGGATCGGCATGCCGGTCTCGCGGCGCAGCCGCTCGTCGAGGCCGCGAAGCAGGGCGCCGCCACCGGTGAGGACGATGCCGCGGTCCATGACGTCGCCGGAGAGCTCGGGCGGGCACTTGTCGAGCGTCGTCTTCACGGCGTCGACGATCGCGTTGACCGGCTCCTCGATGGCCTTGCGGACCTCGGCGGCCGAGATCACGACGGTCTTCGGCAGGCCCGAGACCAGGTCACGGCCGCGGATCTCGGTGTGCTCGTCCTTGTCGAGGTCGAACGCCGAACCGATGGTGATCTTGATCTGCTCGGCGGTCCGCTCACCGAGGAGGAGGCTGTACTCCTTCTTGATGTGCTGGATGATCGCGTTGTCCAGCTCGTCGCCCGCGACGCGGATCGACTGTGCCGTGACGATTCCTCCGAGCGAGATGACGGCGACCTCGGTGGTGCCGCCGCCGATGTCCACGACCATGTTGCCGGTGGCCTCGTGGACGGGCAGGCCGGAACCGATGGCCGCGGCCATGGGCTCCTCGATGATGTGCACCTGACGGGCACCGGCCTGCGTGGACGCCTCGATGACGGCGCGGCGCTCGACCCCTGTGATGCCGGAGGGCACGCAGACGACGACGCGCGGGCGGGCGAGGTAGCGGCGCTTGTGGATCTTCAGGATGAAGTAGCGGAGCATCCGCTCCGTGATCTCGAAGTCGGCGATCACGCCGTCCTTCAGGGGCCGTACGGCAACGATGTTGCCGGGCGTACGGCCGATCATCTTCTTCGCCTCGGAACCGACGGCGAGGATGCCGCCGGTGTTGGTGTTGATGGCGACGACGGAGGGCTCGTTGAGCACGATGCCCTTACCCCTGACGTACACCAGCGTGTTGGCGGTCCCGAGGTCGACAGCCATATCACGGCCGATGAACGACATTGGTTCCCTCTTCTTCCCCATGAGGATGCGTCGGGCCTTCCCGAGTGGAGCGTGCGATGGCTTGTGTCGGTAGGCGAAGTGGGTGGTGCGCCGGATGCTGCGGGCGCGGTGACTTCCATCGTAGTGCTGCATGTGCGGTCGCCGCGCGAGGGTCCTTCGCCATTGTGGGCGGAACACCTACCCGCCTCACCCATGGTGACGCGGTGTCGGGGGGATGCGTTCCCTCCGTCGCTGCGCATATGCCGAGGGGCGACCGAATTACTTCGGTCGCCCCAGACATGCGGCGCTGTTCGGCTGACATCGCGTCGGCGGGCGCATGGGTCGCTCGGGTCAGACGAGACCCGGGAAGAACAGCTTCAGCTCGCGCTCGGCGGACTCCTCGGAGTCCGAGGCGTGGATCAGGTTCTCGCGGACGATGGTGCCGAAGTCGCCCCGAATGGACCCGGGAGCGGCGGCAATCGGGTCGGTCGGACCGGCCAACTGGCGTACGCCCTCGATGACGCGCTCGCCCTCGACGACGAGGGCGACGATCGGACCCGACGACATGAAGGTGACGAGGGGCTCGTAGAAGACCTTGCCCTTGTGCTCGCCGTAGTGCGCTTCGAGGGTGTCCTGGTCGAGGCTGCGCAGCTCCAGCGCGCTGATCGTCCAGCCTGCCTTCCGCTCGATACGGCCGATGACCTCGCCGATGAGTCCGCGGCGGACGGCGTCGGGCTTGAGCAGGACGAGGGTGCGCTGGGTCACGGTGCGGGCTCCTTGGGTGTGGCGGGTGTGCGGGTGTGCGGGTGCGCTACGGACGCGGTGGGTCGCAGATTACAGGGCCGTACGGGGGACCTGTTACGCAGCGTCAGGCGCGGGGGGTGGGGTGCGGGCGGGGGTGTGGTGGGGCGGGCGTCGCCGGCGGCCGGGGGGGGGTAGGGGAGCGCCATTCCTGGCGCCCGGGGGGGGGGGGGGGGCGGGGCCGGCGGGGGCGGGGCGGGGGGGGGGGGGGGGGGGGCCGCCGGGGGGGGTTGGGGGCGGGCCTTGCCTGCGACAGGCGGGGGCGGGCGTTGCCTGCGGCGCCGTGCCCCTCTCCGCCCTTCCACCGTTCCTCGGCGTTCCCCGGGCTTCGCCCGGACCCCGGAGTTGCCCGTCCGGGCGGAGTGGATTCCCGCGGATGCGTCGTGGCTGGTCGCGCCCACGCGGCGGAGCCGCATGTCCCGTACAGCCCCGCGCCCCTTGAGGGCGCTATGCCTCCGCCTGTGCCGCCCACCGTGCCTTTGCCTCGTCGATCTTCCGGCCGTAGTGGATCGACGCCCACCACAGCCCGCCGAAGACCGCGCCCAGGAAGAACATCAGCGGCACCCAGAAGCCGCTGACGATCAGTCCGGCCTGGAGCGCCCAGCCCAGCTGGAGCCCTCCCGGCCGCGTGATCATTCCGCACAGCAGCACGGACAGCAGCATCGCGATGCCGCACACGGTCCAGACCGTGGCCATCGACAGGCCGTCGGACTTCATGGCGACGAGCCCGGCGAAGCCGATCACGAAGAACTCGCCGATCAGCGTCGAAGCACAGAGCGTACGCACAGGAACTCAGCCCCTCCCCAGCAGCAGCCGGGCCTCTCCGACCGTGATGACGGACCCGGTGACCAGCACGCCGCCGCCGGAGAACTCGCCGTCCTCCTCGGCCAGTGTGATGGCCTCCTCGATCGCGTCGTCGAGCCGGGGCTCGACCTGGACGCGGTCGTCGCCGAAGACCTCGACGGCGATCGCGGCGAGTTCGTCGACGTCCATGGAGCGCGGGGTCGAGTTGGCCGTCACGACGACCTCGGCGAAGATCGGCTCGAAGGCTTCGAGCAGCCCTCGCACGTCCTTGTCGCCGCTCGCGCCCACGACCCCGATCAGCCGGCTGAAGCTGAACGCCTCGCCGACCGCCTCCGCCGCAGCCCGAGCGCCCGCCGGGTTGTGCGCGGCGTCCAGGACGACGGTCGGGCTGCGCCGGACGACCTCCATCCGGCCGGGGGACGTCACCGAGGCGAAGGCCTTGCGGAGGGTGTCGATGTCCAGGGTGCGGGTGTGCTCCGCGCCGATGCCGAAGAAGGCCTCGACGGCGGCGAGCGCGACGGCCGCGTTGTGTGCCTGGTGGGCGCCGTGGAGCGGGAGGAAGATCTCCTCGTACTCCCCGCCGAGTCCGCGCAGCGTGATCAGCTGGCCGCCGACGGCGACCTCGCGGGCGACGACGCCGAACTCCATGCCCTCGCGGGCCACCGTCGCGTCGACCCCGACGGCCTTCTTCAGCATGACCTGCGCCGCGTCGACCGGCTGCTGTGCCAGGACGACGGTCGCGTCCTGCTTGATGATCCCGGACTTCTCGCCCGCGATCTCGCCGGGCGTCGTGCCGAGCCGGTCGGTGTGGTCGAGGGAGATCGGGGTGACGACGGCGACGGTGGCGTCGATGACGTTGGTGGCGTCCCAGGTGCCGCCCATGCCGACCTCGACGACCGCGACGTCCACGGGTGCGTCGGCGAAGGCCGCGTACGCCATGCCGGTCAGGATCTCGAAGAAGGAGAGCCGGTAGTCCTGCGACGCGTCGACCATCTCGACGTACGGCTTGATGTCCTCGTACGTCTCCACGAAGCGCTCGGCGCTGATCGGTACGCCGTCCAGGCTGATGCGCTCGGTGATCGACTGCACGTGGGGGCTGGTGTAGCGGCCGGTGCGCAGCTCGAAGGCGCCGAAGAGGGCCTCGATCATGCGGGCGGTGCTGGTCTTGCCGTTGGTACCGGTGATGTGGACGGAGGGGTACGCCCTCTGGGGCTCGCCCAGGACGTCCATCAGGGCGGCGATCCGGGTGACGGAGGGTTCGAGTTTGGTCTCGCCCCAGCGGCCCGCGAGCTCGGTCTCGACCGCGCGCAGCGCCTTGTCCACCTCCGGGTCGGCGGGCCTGGCGGGCACGCCGTCGTCGGCCGGGGCGCCGCCCTGGGTTCGCAGGGTGCGGCTGCCGGCCTCGATGACGGCGAGGTCGGGATCGCGGCCGGTCTCGGCCTCCACGATCTCTTCGAAAGCGTGGTCGTCAGCATGGTCGTCGTTCGGGGGGAGGTCGCTCACTCCGCCAGTCTACGGAGGAGGTACGACAACGGCGGACAGGCCCTTCGCCCACCCACCGCAGGGACTATTTATCCCTTCCATACCGAACGAGTGTGTGACCCTGGTAGATCACGATTCGGGAGGATATCGAGTGAGCGACGAGACGACGAAGGCTGCCCCGCGCAGCCGGAGCGGCCGTGACAGCCGGGACATAGGCATCGACCTGGGTACGGCGAACACCCTGGTGTACATGCGGGGGCACGGCATCGTCCTCAACGAGCCCTCCGTGGTGGCGGTGAAGGCCGGTTCGACGACGGCGCTGGCCGTCGGCACCGAGGCCAAGGAAACGATCGGCCGCACCCCTGGTTCCATCACCGCGATCCGCCCCCTCAAGGATGGCGTGATCAGCGACTACGAGGCGGCCGAGGAGATGATCCGGCACTTCGTCCGCAAGGCGGTCCCGGGCCGCCGCCCGCGCACCCGCATGGTCGTCTGCGTGCCGAGCGGCGTGACGCCGGTGGAGCGGCGGGCCATCGTGCACGCCGCGGACCGGGCCGGGGCCCGCGCCGTGCACCTCATAGAGGAGCCGATGGCGGCGGCGATCGGCGCGGGTCTCCCGGTGTCGTCGGCGCGCGGTTCGATGGTGGTGGACATCGGCGGCGGCACGACGGAGGTTGCCGTGATCTCGCTGGGCGGCATCGTGACCGCGCAGTCGCTGCGGGTCGGCGGCGACCGGATGGACACCGCGATCACCGATTACGTACGCAAGGAGCACCGGCTGCTCATCGGCGAGCGCACCGCCGAGGACATCAAGGTCGCGATCGGTTCGGCGTGGCCGGTGCCCGCGCGTCCGGAGCTGGAGCAGGAGACGTTCACGATCCGGGGCCGGCAGAAGGTGGGCGGTCTGCCGATGTCCCTCGATCTCTCGGTGGCGGAGGTGCGGGCGGCGCTGGACGAGCCCGTGGAGGCGATCATCGCGGCGGTGCGCACCACGCTGGAGGAGTGCCCGCCGGAGCTGTCGGGCGATGTCATGGAGCACGGCATCGTGCTGACCGGCGGCGGCGCCCTGCTGCCGGGTCTCGACCTGCGGATCGCGGCGGCGACCGGCATCCCGGTGTACGTCGCGGACAATCCGCTGGACTGTGTCGCGCTGGGTTCCGGCAAGTGCGTGGAGGACTTCGACAACCTCCAGAAGCTCCTGAAGGCGAGCTAGCGCAAGGCCCGTACCCCGGCGGGCAGCACCGCGACGACCCGGTACTGCCCGTCGTGGTGGCCCGCTTCCAGGGTGCCGCCCATGGCCTGTACCCGCTCCTCCATCGAGAAGGTGCCGGTGCCCGCCGACACGGGCTGCCTGGCGGGCGCCGTGCCGGGCAGGTCGTTGCACACCTCGATGCGCAGGTGTACGCCGTCGAGCGTGATCCGTACCCGTACGGCCTCGTCCGGCGCGTGCTTGACGGCGTTCGTGAGGCACTCCTGGACGACCCGGTAGACGGCTGCCTGGCGCAGGGGTGACAGTGCGGTGGCCCGGCCGTCGATGTCGAGGACCACCGGGCTGCCCGCCCGCTCCCCCTCGACGGCGAGCACGGCCAGGGCCTCGATGCCGGGGGTGGCGTCCCGTTCCTGGGCGCGCTGCACGATGATCTCGTTGAGGATGCGGTGTGCCTTGCGGGCGGTGTCGGCCAGCTCGTCGAAGTCCTTCTGGTGGGCCTCGCCCCGCGCCCGTACGGCCAGCACCTCGGCCCGTACGGCGAGCAGGGTCAGTTCCCGCCCCACGAAGTCGTGGACGTCGCGGGCGACCGACAGGCGTTCCTGCTGGACGGCCCTGAGCCCGGCCGCGTGCCCCTTCTGGACCTCCAGTTCCCGTACGAGGTCCTGGCGGTTCGCGGCGACGCCGACGCCTGCGGCGAGGACGCCGATGGGCACGACGAGGCTCAGGAACTCCATGAGGGTGTCGGCCTGCTTCTGGGGCCACTTCTGCAGCAGGAACAGCACGTACGCGAAGGCCACGTATCCGAGCGTCGCCAGGGTCGCGGGGATCCTCCCCCGGTAGCGGCCGATCTTGTACAGGGCGAACTGCATCAGCGTGAGTTCGTGCAGCCAGCCGAGCAGGCCGAGTGCGACGACGTACGGGATCCAGGGGAAGCGGCGGTGCAGCAGCAGCGAGCTCGCGCCGAGTGCGAGGACGGCGGTGGCGGAGACGCGGTTGAGGGCGTTGTCCGCCTCCGCCAGGCCGGGCACGTCCAGCAGCATCAGGCCGAAGCAGATCAGCGGGACCAGCAGGTCCAGGGTGTGCCGGTGGACCGCGGGGCGTTCCAGGAGGCGTCGGCCGGCCGCCCGGGCCCGGTGTACCGGCGAGGCGGCGGGCTTGTCGTGCATACGCTCCATGATGCAGGGACTTTCGCCCTGGTTCGACGGACTTCTGTCCCGTTACGAGTGATTTGAGGCACTCGTAACGGGGGCAGCCGTCGAGGTACGGCGAGGGCCCCGCACCAGCCGTTCGGTGCGGGGCCCTCGCCGTGGTCGTGCGTACGCCTACTGGGCGGGCAGTGCCTCGATCTGTGCGGTGATGCGCGCGATGTCGGACTCGGCCTTGGTCAGCCGGCCGCGGATCTTGTCCACGACGTTGTCGGGGGCCTTGGCGAGGAACGCCTCGTTGCCGAGCTTGGCGTTCGCCTGGGCGACCTCCTTCTTGGCGGCCTCCAGGTCCTTGGTGAGGCGCTTGCGCTCGGCGGCGACGTCGATGGTGCCGGAGAGGTCGAGGGCGACCGTGGCACCGGCGACGGGCAGCGAGGCGGTGGCGTGGAAGCCCTCGCCCGCGGGCTGGAGGCGCAGGAGCTGGCGGATGGCGGCCTCGTGCGGGGCGAGCGCCGTGCCGGTCAGGGTGAGCTCGGCCGGGACCTTCTGGCCGGGCTGGAGACCCTGGTCGGAGCGGAACCGGCGGACCTCGGTGACGACCTGCTGGACGAGCTCGATCTCCTGCTCGGCGGCGGCGTCGCGGAAGCCCGAGTCGACCGGCCAGTCGGCGACGACGAGGGACTCGCCACCCGTGAGGGTCGTCCAGAGCGTCTCGGTGACGAACGGGACGATCGGGTGCAGCAGGCGCAGGGTGACGTCCAGGACCTCGCCCAGGACCCGGGCGGAGACCTTCGCCTGCTCGCCCTCCGCGAAGAAGGTCGTCTTGGAGAGCTCGACGTACCAGTCGAAGACCTCGTCCCACGCGAAGTGGAAGAGGGCGTCGGACAGCTTGGCGAACTGGTAGTCGTCGTAGAGCGCGTCGACCTGGGCGACGACCGTGTTCAGCCGGGACAGGATCCAGCGGTCGGTGGCCGTCATCTGCTCGGGCGCGGGCAGTTCGCCCTCGACCGTGGCGCCGTTCATCAGCGCGAAGCGGGTGGCGTTCCAGACCTTGTTGGCGAAGTTGCGGGAGCCCTGGACCCAGTCCTCGCCGATGGGCACGTCGACGCCCGGGTTGGCGCCGCGGGCCAGGGTGAAGCGGACGGCGTCGGAGCCGTACTTGTCCATCCAGTCCAGCGGGTTGACGACGTTGCCCTTGGACTTCGACATCTTCTTGCCGCTCTCGTCGCGGACCATGCCGTGGAAGGCGATGGTGCGGAACGGGACGTCGCCCATGGCGTACAGGCCGAACATCATCATCCGGGCGACCCAGAAGAACATCAGGTCGTAGCCGGTGACCAGGACGGAGTTCGGATAGAACTTCTCCAGCGACTCCGTCTGCTCCGGCCAGCCCATGGTCGAGAACGGCCACAGGCCGGAGGAGAACCAGGTGTCGAGGACGTCGGTGTCCTGGTGCCAGCCCTCGCCGGTGGGCGCCTCGTCGTTCGGGCCGACGCAGACCATCTCGCCGTTCGGGCCGTGCCAGACGGGGATGCGGTGGCCCCACCACAGCTGGCGCGAGATGCACCAGTCGTTGAGGTTGTCGACCCAGTCGAAGTAGCGCGGGGTCAGCTCGGCGGGGTGGATGTTGACGCGGCCGTCGCGGACGGCGTCGCCGGCGGCCTTGGCGAGCGTCTCGACCTTGACCCACCACTGCATCGACAGGCGCGGCTCCAGCGTCGTCTTGCAGCGGGAGCAGTGGCCGACGGAGTGGACGTACGGGCGCTTCTCGGCGACGATCCGGCCTTCCGCGCGCAGGGCGGCGACGATCGCGGAGCGGGCCTCGAAGCGGTCCAGGCCCTGGAAGGGGCCGGGGGTGATGATGATGCCGCGCTCGTCGAGGACCTGGATGGTCTCCAGGTCGTGGCGCTGGCCGATGGCGAAGTCGTTCGGGTCGTGCGCCGGGGTCACCTTGACGGCGCCGGTGCCGAACTCGGGGTCGACGTGGGTGTCGGCGACGACCGGGATGCTGCGGTTCGTGAGCGGCAGTTTGATCTGCGTGCCGATCAGGCGGGCGTAGCGCTCGTCGTCCGGGTGGACGGCGACGGCGGTGTCGCCGAGCATCGTCTCGGCGCGGGTGGTGGCGACGACGATGGTGTCCTCGCCCTCGCCGTACTTCATGGAGACGAGCTCGCCGTTGTCGTCCTGGTAGTCGACCTCGATGTCGGAGATCGCCGTCAGACAGCGCGGGCACCAGTTGATGATGCGCTCGGCGCGGTAGATCAGGCCGTCGTCGTACATCTTCTTGAAGATGGTCTGGACGGCCGTGGACAGGCCCGCGTCCATGGTGAAGCGCTCGCGGTCCCAGGCGACGCCGTCGCCGAGGCGGCGCATCTGGCCGGAGATCTGGCCGCCGGACTCTTCCTTCCACTGCCAGACGCGCTCGACGAACGCCTCGCGGCCCAGGTCGTGGCGGGACTTGCCGTCCTTGGCGAGCTCGCGCTCGACGACGTTCTGGGTGGCGATGCCCGCGTGGTCCATGCCGGGCTGCCACAGCGTCTCGAAGCCCTGCATGCGCTTGCGGCGGGTGAGGGCGTCGATCAGCGTGTGCTCGAAGGCGTGGCCCAGGTGCAGGCTGCCGGTGACGTTCGGCGGCGGGATGACGACAGTGAAGGGGGGCTTGTCGCTCTTCGCGTCGGCCGTGAAGTAACCGCGTTCTACCCAGCGCTCGTACAGCGGCCCCTCTACAGCGGCCGGCGTGTAGGTCGTCGGCAAGCTTGAATCAAGCACAGCGGGGGCGGATGCGGGCTGCGGAGTCTGAGAGTTCTCGGTCACACGGCCAGTTTAAGGGCCTGCGGGTACCGCTCCGAAACGCGTTTATTAGGTAACAGTCCGGCCCCCGGAAGCCCGTGTGTCACACCCGTCGGCCAGGATGTTCGCGACGCATAAGCATCTGGAGGGGAACTCCGTACATGAGCTACAACCAGCCCGGCCCGTACGGCGGCCAGCAGCCGCAGCAGCCGAACCCGTACGGCGGCCAGAGCGGCCCGTACGGCCAGCAGCCGCCGCAGGGCCAGCCCGGTTACGGCTACCCCCAGCAGGCGCCGCCGCCGCAGGGTTACGGCTACCCGCAGCAGGCTCCCCCGCAGCAGCAGCCGTACGGTCAGCAGCCGCAGCCCCCGTACGGGCAGCAGCCCCAGCCTCCGTACGGGCAGCAGCCGCCGCAGGGCCCTTACGGCCAGCAGCCGTACCCGGGCTCCCCCGAGGCCCCGAAGAAGAAGAAGAGGACCGGCCTGATCGTCGGCCTCGCGGTGGTCGTGGTCGCGGCCGGGGCGGGCGCGTACTTCCTGTTCTTCAACGGCATCAAGGACGACGGCCCGCACAGGCTGACGACGCCGGAGGCGGTGCTGGGCGGGGAGTACAAGCACCCCAAGCAGGTTCCCGTGTCGAAGGGCGACGAGGAGTCGAAGAAGGTCTACGAGACGGCCGGGGTCACCGACTTCACGATGACGGGCACCGCCTACACGACGCTCGACACCTCCAAGCTCAGCCCCACCGACCCCTCGTCGATGGAAGCCGTCAACAAGGCCAAGAGGCTCAACTTCAATGGTGCGTACGGCACCGTCAAGGACCCGGAGAAGGCGCTGAAGTCCTACTTCGAGTCGGTGCGGCTCAGCGCCCAGAAGGACGCGGGGAAGAAGGGCAAGCCGCAGTTGGTCGGCACCCCGCAGAACGTGTCCCCCGCCAGCCTGGACAACGCCCTGATGAAGTGCCAGGGCGTCCAGGTTCCGGACCCGGCCACCAAGCAGATGAAGGAGAACTACATCTGCGCCTGGGCGGACTACAGCACCCTCGCCGCGGGCAGCGCGGTCGACCCGCAGCAGCCGCTCTCGATGGACGCGGCGGCCGACCTGCTCGCCAAGCTCCGCCAGGACGTCCGCGTCAAGAAGTGACCCGTCCGGTCAACAGCGAGGAGGGCCCGTCCGGTTGAGATCAACCGGGCGGGCCC
>NZ_JBSGZD010000116.1:0-15351 GCF_053610825.1 Streptomyces sp. NPDC054863
CGTCGGGCCCCGCACTCCTCTGTGCGGCGCCGGACGCGCCTATCGAGAAGTTTCACCGCGGGGAGGAAGAAAGATCATGGGCGTCACACTCGCCAAGGGAGGCAATGTCTCCCTCTCCAAGGCCGCTCCGAACCTCACCCAGGTGCTCATCGGGCTCGGCTGGGACGCACGTTCCACCACCGGGGCCGACTTCGACCTGGATGCCAGCGCACTGCTGTGCAAGGACGGCCGGGTGCTCGGTGACGAGTACTTCATCTTCTACAACAACCTCACCAGCCCCGAGGGCTCCGTCGAGCACACCGGTGACAACCTCACCGGCGAGGGCGACGGGGACGACGAGTCGCTGCTCATCGACCTCTCCAAGGTGCCGACCACCGTGGACAAGATCATCTTCCCGGTCTCGATCCATGACGCGGACAACCGCGGACAGACGTTCGGCCAGGTCAGCAATGCGTTCATCCGCGTGGTGAACCAGGCGGACGGCCAGGAGCTGGCACGCTACGACCTCAGCGAGGATGCTTCCAGTGAGACGGCGATGATCTTTGGCGAGGTCTACAGGTACGGCGGAGAATGGAAGTTCCGCGCCGTTGGGCAGGGGTACGCGTCCGGGCTGCGGGGCATCGCTCTAGACTTCGGGGTCAACGTTTCGTAAAGCCCCGCCCTCGGCGGGGAGAGTCGTACTCAACGATGGGGTAGCCAGTGGTTCTGAAAACCTTCGGCTGGTCGTTCGCGGTTACCGCGCTCGGCCTGGTCGCGGCGGTTCTCTACGGGGGGTGGACCGGCTTCGGAATCGTGGCGATCCTGTCCATCCTGGAGATCTCGCTGTCCTTCGACAACGCGGTGGTCAACGCCGGAATCCTCAAGAAGATGAATGCCTTCTGGCAGAAGATCTTCCTGACGATCGGCATTCTGATCGCCGTGTTCGGCATGCGCCTCGTCTTCCCCGTCGTCATCGTGGCCATCAGCGCCAAGATCGGTCCGATCGAGGCCGTCGATCTGGCGATGACCGACAAGGACATGTACAAGCAGCTGGTGACCGACGCGCACCCGTCGATCGCCGCCTTCGGTGGCATGTTCCTGATCATGATCTTCCTCGACTTCATCTTCGAGGACCGTGACATCAAGTGGCTCGCCTGGCTGGAGCGTCCCCTCGCCAAGCTCGGCAAGGTCGACATGCTGTCGGTCTGCATCGCCCTGATCATCCTGCTCGTCACCGCGATGACGTTCGCCGTCAACGCGCACCAGCACGGTGGCACCCACGTCAACAAGGCCGAGACCGTACTGATCTCGGGCGTCGCGGGTCTGATCACGTACCTGATCGTCGGCGGTCTCTCCAGCCACTTCGAGAACAAGATCGAAGAGGACGAGGAACGCGAGCACGAGGCCGAGGAAGAGGCCAAGCGCTCCGGCAAGAAGGTCACCGGCATGGCGATGGCCGGCAAGGCCGCGTTCTTCATGTTCCTCTACCTGGAGGTCCTGGACGCGTCGTTCTCGTTCGACGGTGTCATCGGCGCCTTCGCCGTCACCAACGACATCGTCCTGATGGCGCTCGGCCTCGGCATCGGCGCGATGTACGTGCGTTCGCTGACGGTCTACCTGGTCCGCCAGGGAACCCTGGACGACTACGTCTACCTGGAGCACGGCGCGCACTACGCGATCGGTGCCCTCGCCGTGATCCTGCTCGTCACCATCCAGTACGAGATCCACGAGGTCATCACCGGCTCCGTCGGTGTCATCCTGATCGCCTGGTCCTTCTGGTCCTCGGTCCGCCGCAACAGGCGGATCGCGGCGGAAGAGGGCGGAGCGGGTTTTAAGAAACAGGACGAGGTCTCCTCCGGGGTGTGACCCGGACGGGATTGAGGAACGCTCTCCACGGGGCGGCCACACGGCACACTTGCCGCGGTGGCCGCCCCGTTGGGCTGTGACCGGGCGGCGGGGACGACAGTGATGGGGGTGGGGGCGATGGCCTTGTGGGACAGGATCCGGGAGAGTCTGGGCGGCTGGCGGGGCAGCTCCGCGCAGTTCGACTCGGGAAACGCGGCGACGAACGCCATCGAGCTGACCAAACGCCAGCCGGTGGTCTCGCTCAGCAAGCAGGGCGCCGACACCGGCAGCCTGCGGGTGAACCTCTCCTGGCGGATGCGCACCTCCGACATAGGCGGCCGGCAGAAGCACAGCGGCGGCTTCCTGAGCCGCCCCTTCAAGTTCTTCCAGCCGGAGACCGTCCAGGCGCACACCCAGGGTGTCGTCAACGTCGACCTGGACCTCGGCTGCCTCTACGAGCTGAGCGACGGCACCAAGGGCGTCGTACAGCCCCTGGGCGGCTTCTTCGGTGACATGAACGAGCCGCCGTACGTCAAACTCAGCGGCGACGACCGCTTCGGCGCCCCTTCCGGCGAGACGGTCTTCATCAACCTCGACCACCGCGAGGAAATCAAGCGGCTGCTGGTCTTTGTCTACATCTACGACCAGACCCCCGCCTTCGACCGCACCCACGCCGTCGTCACGCTCTACCCGAGCAACGGCCCGCGCATCGAGATCGCCCTCGACGAGCGCGCCCCGCAGGCCCGCTCCTGTGCCGTCTTCACCGTCGAGAACACCAAGGACGGCCTGACCGTGCGCCGCGAGGTGAAATTCGTCTACGGATTCCAGGCCGAGCTCGACCGGCTCTACGGCTGGGGACTCCAGTGGGGCCGGGGCTACAAGACGAAGACGTGAGCGGCGGGCCCGTGGAATGCCTCCGGGGGCCGGGACTCCCGGGGATCCTCCGAGGGCCGGACTCCCGGGGAGCCGCAGCCCTCGGGGAATCGGAGAGCCGGAGATGAACCGGGGAGCCCCGAGGAGCCCTGGGGGAGTCCCGGGGATCAGCCGCGGATGAACTGGGGGCCCTGCGGGGGCAGCCGGAAGTTCGGGTCCGGGGCGTGCGCCGCCGCCGCGGCCGGCTGCGGGTAGCCGTACGCCGGCTGGGTGGACGCCGACTGGGGATAGCCGTAGGCGGGCTGGGCCTGCGGCTGTGGCGGGGCCGGGTGCGGGTAGCCGTACGCGGGCCCGGCCGGGGGCGCGGACGGAGGAGTCGTCGGGGACGAGGCCGGGGACGTGGTGGGGGAAGTGGTCGGGGGCGCGGCCTGGGTGGCGGCCTCCGGCGACTGCGGGGGCACCCTGGCGGGCGGTGTGCCCCCGGCGGCCTCGCTCTCGTCCACGGAGATGCCGAACTGGGTGGCCAGACCGATCAGGCCGGTCGGATAGCCCTGTCCCACCGCACGGAACTTCCAGCCCTCGCCGCGCCGGTAGACCTCGCCGCAGATGATCGCGGTCTCCTCGCCCGTGTCCGGCTTCACGTCGAACATGGCGAGCGGCTCGCCCCCGGCCACGGTCGCGTTGTACAGCAGGATCCGCAGATCCCGCACGTCCTGGCAGGTGGCGCCCTCGGCGATGGCCTCGTCGTCGAGGGAGGCGGCGATCACGATCCGGTCGACGGAGGCGTCGAGCGAGGAGAGATCCGCCACCACGGTGTCGGTGAGACCCTCGGTGACCCGCTTCATGGACAGCTTGCGGACCAGACCCGAGGGGTGCCTGACCTGGTTGTAGAAGACGAAGTCCTCGTCGGAACGCACCAGCCCGTCCGGCCCCACCAGCAGAGCCGACGCGTCCACGTCGGGGATGCCGGGGCCGGGGGTCCACCGGAGCACGGCCCGTACGGCCGTGGCATCGAGGGGTACGTTCGCGCCCTTCAGCATCGCGTGCGTCATGCCGGTCATCCTGCCTCCCCGAGGGCGCGGCGGACAACGTGGGGGGCGTGTCCCGTACGGTCGGGGGGAGGGCCGGTGCAGAGCCCCGGTCTGCGAGTTGCCTGGAGTTCACCCGCCGGGGGAACTTCGTACACCCTCTCCTACGTACTATTACCGGCCACATGTACGACGTTCCACGCGCCAGTTCGGGGGTACTCAGATGCGTCATTTCGGGCATATCTCTGCCGGGATGCGAAGTGATCTGTTCCACCGCGAGCCGGTGGTCTTCGATGCGGACGCCCCGGCCGGGATGCTCTCGGTCGCGCTCGGCGCCACGCTCTACAGTCCGGCGACCCGGCCCCGGCTGGCCGACGACGTGCTCAAGCAGGTGGGGCGCGGAGTGGTCTCCATGGTGCTCTGCCTGGAGGATTCGATTGACGACGCCGAGGTCGAGGGCGCCGAGGAGAACCTGGTCCACCAGCTCACCGACCTCGCCGGACGTGGCCGGGACGCCCCGCTCCTGTTCGTCAGGGTGCGCGAGCCGGGGCAGATACCCGACCTGGTGCACCGGCTCGGCGACGCCGTGCGGCTGCTGTCCGGATTCGTACTGCCGAAGTTCACCGAGGAGCGGGGCGGCCCCTTCCTGGAGGCGCTCACGGCGGCCGAGGCGGCGAGTGGACGGCGGCTGTTCGCGATGCCCGTCCTGGAGTCTCCGGAGCTGCTGCACCTGGAGACCCGGGCCGAGACCCTGCGGGGCATCTCCCGCACCGTCGACAAGTACCGCGACCGTGTCCTCGCCCTGCGGCTCGGTGTCACCGACTTCTGCTCGGCGTACGGGCTGCGCCGGGCGCCCGACATGACGGCGTACGACGTCCAGATCGTCGCGGGAGTCATCGGGGACGTGGTGAACGTACTGGGCAGGTCCGACGGCACCGGTTTCACCATCACGGGCCCGGTGTGGGAGTACTTCCGGGTCCAGGAGCGCATGTTCAAGCCGCAGCTGCGCCGCAGCCCCTTCCTGGAGAGCCGGGCGGAGGAGCTGCGCACCGCGCTCATCGAGCACGACATGGACGGACTGCTGCGCGAGATCGGCCTCGACCGAGCCAACGGACTGCTCGGCAAGACCTGCATCCACCCCTCGCACGTGCTGCCCGTGCACGCCCTGTCGGTGGTGAGCCACGAGGAGTACAGCGACGCACGGGACATCCTGCGGCCGGAGAGCGGCGGCGGAGGCGTGCTGCGCTCGGCGTACACGAACAAGATGAACGAGGTGAAGCCGCACCGCGCCTGGGCCGAGCGCACACTGCAGCGCGCCGAGGCGTTCGGAGTGGCCCGCGAGGACATCGGCTTCGTGGAACTCCTGACGGCCGGGCTCACAGGACCCGTGGACTGAACCGTGACGGGTGCGGGGAGTGAGGGGAGTGCGGGGAGTGCAGGGAGTGCGGGGAACGTGGCGGGTGCGGTGAGTGCGCCGGACGCGTCGGGTGCGCCGGGCACGGCAGGTGCAGGGCAAGGAAGAGAAGCGAGGGACGACGTGGTGCGGTCCGGCAATGACGACTCGGTGTGGTCCGGAAGCTGGGTCGCGGAACGGCTGGGGGTGCGGCTTGTCGGTGAGGATGCGGGGCTGCCCGCAGGTGGGGATGCGAGGCTGTCCGCCGCCGGTGGTGCGGGCTCGGCCGGTGGCGGTGCCAGTGGCGGTGCCGGTGACGTTGCCAGTGGCGGTGATGGCGCCAATGGTGGTGGCGGTGCCGGTGATGGCGCCAGTGGCGATGGCGATGGCGGTGATGGTGCCAGTGGCGGTGCGGGTGCGGGTGCCGGTGCCGGTGCCGGTGCGGGGGCGGTTCGTGGTGAGTCGCTGAGCGATCTGCTGGGGCTCGCGCTGCGGCGCAACCCCAAGCGGGCCCACCTGCTCGTCTCGAACGTGCTCGGCAAGCACGTCCCGCAGAAACCGTCGCTGGTGTACGGCGCAGGCGTCGACCTGGGTCGGAAGGTCCGCGCTCTCCTGGGTGACCGGGAAGCCTCGCGCGCGGTGGTACTCGGCTACGCGGAGACCGCGACCGGGCTCGGGCACTCCGTCGCCGACGGCCTCGCCCTCGCCCCGTACCTCCACTCCACCCGGCGTCCTGTCGCCGGAGTGGCGACGGCGGGCGGCTTCGAGGAGGCCCACTCGCACGCCACCTCCCACCTGCTCCTCCCCGAGGATCCCGAACTCCTCGCGGGCGACGGCCCGTTGGTCCTCGTCGATGACGAATTCTCCACCGGGAACACGGTCCTCAACACGATCCGTGACCTGCACGCCCGCCACCCGCGCGAGCGGTACGTCGTCGTCGCCCTGGTCGACATGCGCTCGCCCGAGGACCAGGGGCGGCTGGCGGAGTTCGCCGCCGAGATCGGCGCCCGGGTCGATCTGATCGCCCGCGCCCGCGGCACCGTGCACCTGCCGGACGGGGTGCTGGAGAAGGGGCAACTGCTCGTCGCGGAAGAGGAGTCGAAGCAGCGGGCGCAGGTAGTACCCGAGCCGCAGCCGCAGCCGCAGCCGCAGACGCCGCCGCCGGTGCCTGAGCACCTGACGCAGCCGGTGCCCGGGCGGCACGGTGCGGCTCCGGCGTCGGAAGCCGTACGGCTGGAACTCGGCTGGCCCACGGAGATACCCGACGGCGGACGGCACGGATTCGCCCCCGCGCACCGGGCCGCGCTGGATGCCGCGCTGCCGGACATGGCCGCCCGCATCACCGAAGGGCTGGCCGGCCTCGGCCCCGGCGCCCGCGTACTCGTCCTCGGCTTCGAGGAGTTGATGTACGCGCCGCTGCGGCTCGGCCACGCACTGGAGGAGTCCGGCGTCGACGTCCGCTACTCCACCACGACCCGCTCGCCCGTCCTCGCGGTCGACGACCCCGGCTACGCGATACGCACCCGGCTCGTCTTCCCCGCCCATGACGCCCCCGCCGACGGACCCGGCGAGCGCTACGCCTACAACGTCGCGGGGGCCGGATTCGATGCCGTCCTCGTGGTGGTCGACTCGGTCGCCGACAGCCCCGAACTGCACGCCCCCGGCGGCCTGTTGGCGTCCCTCGGCGCCCACGCCGACCGCGTCCTGCTGGCAGTGGTTCCCTCGTACACACCCCCGTCCCCCTCGCCGGCACAGGAGCAGTACATGCCCCAACCCCTCCGCGGCCCCGCCTTCTCCTCGTACGCACCCGAGGACGTCGGCTGGCTCCTCCAGGACCTCTCCGACGTGACCCTGGAAGCGCCAACGGAGGAACGAGAGGAAGCGATCCAGGCGGGCGGCGCGCACTACGCGGAGTCGCTGCCGGTGGAGTACCAGCCGACGCCCGAATACCAGCAGTTGTTCCTCACCGCGCTCGACGAGTCCGCGGCGCGGATCGCGCAGGCCGTCGGCACCGTCACCGAGACCGTCCTCGCCGAGCGGTCCCCGCGCCCGGTCCTGGTCTCGCTCGCCCGCGCAGGCACCCCCGTCGGCGTACTGATGCGGCGCTGGGCGCAGTACCGGCACGGTCTCGACCTGCCGCACTACGCGGTGTCCATCGTCCGGGGCCGCGGCATCGACGCCAACGCGCTGCGCTGGCTCGCCGCCCACCACGACCCGGCCGACGTCGTCTTCGTCGACGGCTGGACCGGCAAGGGTGCCATCACCCGTGAACTCGCCGACGCCCTCGCCGAGTTCCACGCGGCGGAAGGCATCGAGGACACCCTGCACGGCTTCGACCCGGAGATCGCCGTCCTCGCCGACCCCGGCTCCTGCGTCCGCACCTACGGCACCCGCGAGGACTTCCTCATCCCCTCCGCCTGCCTCAACTCCACGGTCTCCGGCCTGATCTCGCGCACGGTGCTGCGCGCCGACCTGGTCGGCCCCGACGACTTCCACGGCGGGAAGTTCTACCGGGAGCTCGCGGACACCGACGTCTCCACTCTCTTCCTCGACACGGTCGCCGCCCGCTTCGACGAGGTGGCCGACCAGGTGACGGAGGAGGTCAAGGCCCTCCAGGGCCAGGACCGCGCCCCCACCTGGGAAGGCTGGGCGGCCGTCGAGAGGATCAGTGAGGAGTACGGCATCCACGACGTCAACCTGGTCAAGCCGGGCGTCGGCGAGACCACCCGCGTGCTGCTGCGCCGGGTCCCCTGGAAGATCCTCGCCCGCCGGGGTGCGGGCGCCGACCTCGGTCACGTACGCCTGCTGGCCGAGCAGCGCGGCGTACCGGTCGAGGAGGTCGACGACCTTCCGTACACCTGTGTCGGCCTGATCCACCCGCGCTTCACCCGGGGCGCGACGGGCGCCGACGGCAAGGCGGTGGACACCAAGTGAGTACGTCACAGGACACCACCCCCGGCACCGACGCAAGCACCGTGTCGGACACCGCCCCCGTCCTGGTCGCCAGTGACCTCGACCGGACCCTCATCTACTCGTCCGCCGCACTCGGCCTGCGCATGCCCGACGCGCAGGCGCCGCGTCTGCTGTGCGTCGAGGTGTACGAGGGCAAGCCGCTCTCCTACCTCACCGAAACCGCGGCGGGGCTGTGGGAAGCACTCGCGTCGGAGGCCCCCCGTACGCTCTTCGTGCCCACCACGACCCGGACCCGTGAGCAGTACCAACGCATCCACCTCCCGGGCCCCGCACCGCGGTTCGCGATCTGTGCCAACGGCGGGCACCTCCTCGTCGACGGCGTGTCCGACCCCGACTGGCAGGACCTGGTCGCCCGCCGGCTCGCCGATGAGTGCGCCCCGCTCGCCGAGGTCCGCGCCCGCCTGGCCGACGCGGCCGACCCCGCCTGGCTGCTGAAGGACCGGGTCGCCGAGGACCTCTTCGCCTACCTGGTCGTCGAGCGCACCCTGCTCCCGGAGGGCTGGGTCAAGGAACTCGCCGCATGGGCCGAACCGCTCGGCTGGACCGTCTCCCTCCAGGGCCGCAAGATCTACGTGGTCCCCGCCCCGCTGACCAAGAGCGCCGCCGTCCGCGAGGTGGCCCGCCGCACCGGCGCCGCGCTCACCCTCGCCGCGGGGGACTCCCTCCTCGACGCGGACCTGCTGCTGGCCGCCGACCGGGGCTGGCGTCCCGGCCACGGCGAACTCGCCGACGCGGGGTGGAACGCCCCGCACGTCACCGCCCTTCCGGAGAGCGGTGTCGCGGCAGGGGAGGAGATCCTCCGCCAGTTCATCCGCGCGTCCGCCGCGGGCCCGCATGCTGGGCCTGCTTCCTGGCGTCCTTCCCCTTCCCCTTCTTCTTCTTGAACACCCGCACTCCCACGAAGGCCGCGACCGCGAACACCGCCACGACCAGAACCACCTTCGAGTACACCGAGACATAACCCGTCACCTCCTCCCAGTTGTCGCCCAGCAGATAACCGGCAAGCACGAAAAGGGTGTTCCACACCGCGCTGCCGAGCGTGGTGAGCCCCAGGAACACGGGTATCGACATCCGCTCGATACCCGCCGGGACGGATATGAGGCTGCGGAAGATCGGGATCATCCGCCCGAACAGCACCGCCTTCGCCCCGTGCTTGGCGAACCACGCCTCGGTCCGCTCGATGTCCGATACCTTCACCAGCGGCAGCTTCGCGGCTATCGCCACCGTCCGGTCACGGCCGAGGAGCGCGCCCACCCCGTACAGAGCGAGAGCTCCGACCACCGAGCCGGCCGTCGTCCACAACAGGGCGGCCCACAGGCTCATTTGGCCCGTGCCCGCCGCGAATCCGGCCAGCGGCAGGATCACTTCGCTCGGGAGCGGCGGAAAGAGATTCTCCAGGGCGATGGCCAGGCCCGCGCCGGGTGCCCCCATGGTCTCCATGAGGCTGTTGATCCACTGAGGTGCGCTGCTTTCGATCATGCGTTCCACGCTACGGACCGGGTCCTGAAGGCACACTGAAGAAAACCGTCGGGCCGGCTGCGGGACACCGCAGGAAAAGACTGCGGTTTCCCGCAATGTGCGGACCGACCGGGCCGGGCTACGTTCTGATCATGAAAGCGTTGGTACGACGCGGAGTGCGGATCGCGGCGGGGCTGGCACTGGGGGCCTGCACCGCACTCGTCGAGCTGCTCCTCACTCTGGTCTCCGCAGTGGTTCTGCTGCTCGTCCTGGCCTGGCCGCGGGGACGGCGCGCGGTGCTGCGTCCGGTGTCCGTCGCGGCGGTGTGGCTGGCCACGCTGGAGCGCAGACGCCTCGCGGTCCTGCTCGATATCCACGTCTCCCCTGTGTACGACGCCGGCCGCGCCCTGCGCTACCTCGCCGTCCGCTGGCTGCCGGGACTGCTGGGGGCGGTGGTCCTGGTGTACATAGTGGTCGGCGCCGGTTTCGGCACCTTCTTCGCGTACGGCTGGATCATCGAGGACATCGACAACCCGCTCACGGTCGCCCTCTCCAGCGCCGCCGGGCTCCTCCTCTTCCTGCTCTCCGCCCAGGGAGTCTTCGGGCTCGCCCTGCTCGAAAGGAAACTGGCCCAGCACTTCCTCGGCCCCAGCCCTTCCGAAGTCCTGGAGAACCGCATCCTCGAACTGGCCGCCAGCCGCGCCGGAGTGGTGGAAGCGGTGCAGGACGAGCGCCGCCGGATCGAGCGCGACCTGCACGACGGTGTCCAGCAGCGGCTGGTCGCCCTCGGCATGCTGATCGGCCGCGCCCGCCGCAGTCAGGACCCTGCGCACGCCCGTCACCTGCTGCTGCAGGCGCACGAGGAGAGCCAGCGCGCCCTGACCGAGCTGCGGGAGGTGGCCTGGCGGGTGCACCCGACGGTGCTCGACGAGGCGGGCTTCCGAGCCGCCGTCGAGACGGTCGTCGAGCGCTGCCCGATGCCGGTCATGGTGCACTACGGAGACTTCAACACCGAACCTGCGCGCGCCCCTTCGACCGTTGCGTACTTCGTGGTCGCGGAGTCCGTCACCAACGCCGTCAAACACTCCGGCGCGAGCCGCCTCTACGTCGAACTCGACTGGCGCGACAGCATTCTGCGCGTCAGCATCGAGGACGACGGCGTGGGCGGCGCCGATCCGGCCGGGGGCGGGCTGACCGGGCTCAGCCGCCGGGTCGCAGCGCTCGACGGCAGTCTCCGGGTCGACAGCCCGACCGGCGGGCCCACCACCATCACCGCGGAGATCCCATGCGCGTAATCCTGGCCGAGGACTCGACCCTGCTGCGGGAGGGGCTCGTGCGTCTGCTCCTGGAGGAGGGGCACGAAGTCCTCGCCGCCGTCGCCGACGCCGATGCGCTGCTCGCCGCGGTCGAGAAGTCCCCGCCGGACGTGGTCGTCGCGGACGTCCGGATGCCGCCCACCCACACCGACGAGGGGCTGCGCGCCGTACTGGACATCCGCAGCCGTCGGCCCGACGTCGGAGTGCTGGTCCTCTCCCAGTACGTCGAGAAGCGGTACGCCACCGAGCTGCTCATGGACGACTCGGGCGGCGTCGGCTACCTCCTGAAGGACAGGGTCGTCCAAGTCGACGAGTTCCTCGACGCGTTGGAGCGGGTCGCGGCCGGTCAGGCGGCCTTCGACGAGGAAGTCGTCCGGCAGTTGCTGCGGCGCTCCAACGGCACCGACCCGCTGTCCCGGCTGACGGACCGGGAGCGCGAGGTGCTCGCCGAAATGGCCCAGGGGCACACCAACCCCTCGGTGGCCAAGCGGCTGCACATCTCGCTGAGCGCCGTCGAGAAACACGCCAACGCGATCTTCGACAAGCTCGGACTCAACGGGAGCAGCGGCTACAGTCGCCGCGTTCTGGCCGTACTCAGATATCTGGGGAGCAGTGCATGAGCAGGGGTAACAGCACGAAGCTGACCGACGAGTTGTACGCCTACACCCTCGACCACAATCAGCCGGTGGACGCGGTGCAGCGCAAGCTGATCGCGACGACGTGGGAACGCTTCCCGGATGCGGCAGGCATGCAGTCGGCCGAGGAGCAGGGGCCGTTGCTCGCCTTCCTGGTGCGGCTGACCGGGGCCCGGCACATCGTCGAGGTCGGCACCTTCACCGGGTTCTCCGCGCTGTCGATGGCGCAGGCGCTACCCGAGGGCGGCCGGTTGATCGCCTGCGACGTGTCGGAGGAGTGGACGGCGTACGGGCGCGAGGCGTGGGCCGAGGCGGGGGTCGCGGACCGGATCGACCTGCGGATCGCACCCGCGCTGGAGACGCTGCGGGCGATGCCGGCCGAGGAGCACATCGACCTCGCCTACCTGGACGCGGACAAGGGGAACTACATCGCGTACTGGGAGGAGTTGGTGCCGAGGATGCGGCGGGGCGCTCTGATCGTGAGCGACAACGTGCTGTTCCACGGGCAGGTGGTGGATCCCGCGGCGACGGGGAGCGCGGCTGCGATCAAGGAGTTCAACACGCATGTGGCGGGGGACGGGCGGATGGAGAGCGTGATGCTGGCGATCTCGGACGGCATCACGCTGTCTCGTAAGCGGTGAACGGCTGAACGGCTGAGCGGCTGAGCGGTTGAACGGGCGGGTGTGGGGGCTGGTCAGCTGCAGCAGCCGCCGCCACAGCAGCCTCCACCTCCGGACGGGGCGGGGGCGGAGGATGCGGACGTGCCGCCGACGGCCACGGCGGAGAGCAGCTTGACCGTGTCCTCGTGGCCCGCCGGGCAGGGGGCGGGGGCGGAGGAGTCGGCCATGGGGCGGGAGAGTTCGAAGGTGGTGGCGCAGGCGCGGCAGCGGTATTCGTAGCGGGGCATGGGGACAGGGTAGTGCGGTCGCCGGTGGGGGCGGGAGCGAGCATGGGCCGGGGCGAGGGGGTGCTCCGCGTGGGGGCCGGCCCCTTGCCCACCCTCCCCCAGGCTCTTGAGGAGCAGGGGAGACCGAGACCCCACTGCCCCAGGGGCAGCCCCTGAGCCTGAGGGGGCTGGGTGGCGCGGGGCCGGGTCAGGTGGTGGTGCTTCGTGCTTCGCGGATTTCGGTCACCACTCGGGTGACTGTGCGGCGGACCGCTTCTGTTTCCGTGAGGAAGTGCCAGTAGTCGGGGTGGCGGCCCTCCAGGGCGGCGATGGCGCGGTCCAGGCGGGCCACCGCGTCGTCCAGGGGACGGGCGTGGCGGGGGTCCGGGGTGTTGCGTCCGGCCATCGCCAGGCGTTGGGCGTCGCGGATGGCGAAGCGGGTGCGCTGGATTTCCTGTTGCGGGTCCTTGGACACCGCGTTCAGCCGCTGGAGGCGGTCGGACGCTGCCGAGACCGCTTCGTCGGTGCCGTTGAGGAGGGCTCGAACCGTGCTGAGCAGGGACGTGGCGTCCGGCCAGCGCTGTTCGTCGCGGGCCTTGGAGGCTTCCTTCAGACGCTGTTCGGCCAGGCGTACGTGCTCGGCGGCCTCGGCCGGGACCTGCTGGAGGTCCTGCCAGCACGCCGCGGTGAAACGGCGCCGCAGCTCGCTCAGTACCGGGTCGACCTTGCCGGCGCGGGTCGTGAGGGCCTGCGCCCTGGTGCGGAGGGAGACCAGGCGTTTGTCGATCTCCGCAGCCCGCTCCGGGAGCCGTGCCGCTTCCGCTCGTACCGCTTCGGAGTCGCGGGTCACCTTCTCCGCGCGGGAGAGGGTCTCGGGCACGCCGTGCTGGCCGGCGCCCTGGTTCAGCTTGGTCAGCTCGGGGGCGAGGGCCGCGAGCCGGGCCGCGAGATCGTCCGCACGCAGGCCGGCGGCCCGTACCGCATCCAGTGCGTTGCTCGCGGCGAGGAGGGACTGGCGGGCCCGCTCCACCGCCGGGGCCAGCCGGGCGAGCTGGGTCTCCGCCTTGTCGAGCAGCGGCCCGAGGCTCTGCGAGAACCGGTCGAGCTCGCCCTTGACCCGCAGGAGCTCGTCCTTGGCCTTGCCCAGGTCGGCCCGGGCCCGCGACGCGTCGCCCGTGTCGAGGTCGTCGCGCTCCAGATCGTGGGCGTCGACGGCGGTGATGTAGGTGTGCGAGACCTCGTCGATGCGCTGCCCGAGCGTCGCGAACTGCGCCGCCGTGCGCTGGGCGCCCGGCGAGCTGTCCACCGCGGAGATCGTCTCGATCGAGATCCGCAGGTCCCGCTGCGCGGTGTCCAGGTCGTAGAACGCGGCTGCGGCAGCGTCCTTCGCCGCCTGTGCGTCGGCCCGCGCGCTCTCGCTGCGCCCGCCGAACCAGCGCCGGGTGCCGCCGCCCGCGAAGGAGGCGAGGGAAAGGGGCAGGAGGGCCGCGGGCAGCAGCATCAGGGTCAGGACTTCCCGGACACCGCGGGGTGTCGCATGCGGACCGGATCCCGGATCAGGACGGCGGGGTGCCCGACGGCGTACTCGCTGCGTGTACGGCTGCGCGTCTGTCGCCGTCACATCCCTCTCCCGTGCTGTGTCCGCCTGCCTGGCCCGGCGTGTTCATTGTCCCACCAGGTAATGACGAACACACGGGTCGGTTAGTTCACGCTTTGGAGAGTGATTTCTCCGTTGTCGCTGCGGGCCTTCACCACGTGGGTGCTGCTGTCGGCCTTCGGCACGTCCACGGTGATCTTGCCGTTGTCGGTCGACGCGTCCACCCGGTACGTCGACTTCGGCAGGCCGAGGCGGACCGCACCGTTGTTGCTGCGGCTGTCCACCAGGTCGGGTACGGCGGTGAAATTCAGCTTGACCTGTCCGTTGTCGGTCTTGGCGTGCACGGACTTCGCGGAGATTCCCTCGCCGCTGACCTTCCCGTTGTTGCTCTCCAGGTCGAGCTCGGCGCCGCTCATGTCCTTGATGCGGACCTCGCCGTTGTCCGTCTTGACCTTCAGGTCGGTGTCGAAGCCGGTCGCCTGCACACGGCCGTTGTCGTTGTCCACCGTGAGCTCGATGCCGCGCGGCACCTTCACCGAGTGCCGGGCCTCGCAGTTCGCGGAGATGCCCGAGCAGCCCACCTTCAGCGTCAGGGTGTCCCCGTCGATCTTCCACACGGGGTCGGGACCGCTCCCGAGGAACACCCACCCGTCCACCTGCCGCTCGACCTGGATCTCCTTGACGTCGGCCGGGACCAGGTCGATGGCGGAGTTGTCGGACTTGATGGTCAGGGTCTTGCCGCTGAACGCGAAGTTCTTCTTCTCCACCGGCGCTTCCGAGGCGTCCGAGCTGCCGCAACCGGTGGCGGCCAGGGCGACGAGAACAGCCCCGCCCGCGGCGAGAAGGGTGCGGGTCCTGCGTGCGGTCCGGACTGCCATGGTGGTTATTCCCCCTGCTGCGTACGGTCGGTGTGCCTCCACGATAGGAACCCGGTCCACCCCCGCACGATCCGGCCGCCCACAGCATCAGGGTGGGGGTAACCCCCGGCCCGGTCCCTGATCTGGCCCCGGTCCGGCCTTGGCGCGATCCTGGTCCGGCCCCGGATCCTCCCCTGACCAGCACACGTCCCGGATCTGGTTTGCGGAGGTGCCCCCTTCGCCATGTACGCTGTTGCCTCATGCCCGGGCGCGTAGCTCAGGGGTAGAGCGCCGCCCTTACAAGGCGGATGTCGGCGGTTCGAAACCGTCCGCGCCCACCAGTCTCAGGACATGAACAAGGCCCAGGTCAACCGGTGTGATTCCGGCTGATCGGGGCCTTGTTTCTTTCCCCGGAGTCCCCGGAGTCCCCGGAGTCCCCGGAGTCCCCGGAGTCCCCGGAGTCCCCGGAGTCCCCGGAGTCCCCGGAGTCCCCGGAGTCCCCGGAGTCCCC
>NZ_JBSGZD010000116.1:15451-16828 GCF_053610825.1 Streptomyces sp. NPDC054863
GGAGTCCTTCTGCCGCCCGGGGTGGCGGGCAGCAGGGAGGCCGTTGTCAGTGGGGGTGGCTACCGTTGTCGTATGTGCCGCAGCATCAAGACGCTTCGACCGCCCGCGATCCCGGAAGAGGCCACGGAGGAGGAGATCGCCGCAGCCGCGTTGCAGTACGTGCGGAAGGTCTCCGGGTTCCGGGCCCCGGCCGGGCACAACCAAGAGGTTTTCGATCAGGCAGTGGGGGAGGTGGCCGCGGCAACGGCCAAGTTGCTGGCCGGACTTGAGGTGCGCGGGCGGCGTACGACGTAGGCCGCGAGGACTCCCGCGACGGTCAGCGCCAGCACCGAGATCCCGGTGCTGATCCACCCCGCGCCCAGCCACTGGCCGCCGAAGTAGCCCAGGCTCACGCTGTAGAGCGCCCAGGCGACGCCCGCCAGCGCCGACCACGGGACGAATTCCTTCGCCTTGCGGTGGGCCGCGCCCGCGCCCAGGGACACCACCGAGCGGCCGGCCGGGGCGAATCGTGCGACGACGACGAGGATGCCGCCGCCCTTGGTGAGGGCGTTGCCGAGACGTTCCTGCGCGGCCGACAGCCGACGCGAGCGGGAGATCGCCCGGTCCAGCCGGGCGCCGCCGCGCCAGGCCAGCCGGTACGCCACCAGGTCGCCGAGCAGCGAGGCGGTCGCCGCGCACAGGGCCAGCAGGAGCAGTTCGGGCACGTCGTGGGCGAACGAGTCCGGGACGGTGGCGTTGGTCGCGCCGGCCGCCGCGGCGGTGGCCGCGGTGATCACCAGAACACCGCTCGGCAGGATCGGGACGAAGACGTCCAGCACGATGGAGATGCCCACGACCGCGTATATCCACGGACCGGCGGTCAATGACCCCAGACTGTCCAGCACTGCGAACTCCCCGGCTACGGAAAACAACGCCGCGACGTCGCATAGGGGAGCGGCAGGGGCGGCTTAACAGCGATCCACTTTACGCCTGGTGCGAGAGCTGATAACGCCCGATTCGCCTGATGTCGGGGAGATCACGTCTGCCCTGTGGCCGCCGTCACGTTCACCCGAGTGCCGCATCCCGTGCGACGGTGCCCCGCCCCGCGCGGAGTGTGGTGGCGGGGGCGGAGAGAGGCCGGGGGGACACCCAGGGTCAAGACGAAGGAGTCACCATGACCGGTCGGATTCGGGTACCGGAGCACGTGCGGACCGCGGGCGTGGCGGCGGCAGCCGCGCTGCTCGCCGGGACGGTCGGAGCGGCCGGGACGGCCGGTATCGCTTCGGCCGCGTACGCCGAGGGCGCCGCGTACGCCGAGGGCGCCGCGTACGCCGAGGGCGCCGCGTACGCCGAGGGCGCCGCGTACGCCGAGGGCGCCGCGTACGCCGAGAGCGCCGC
>NZ_JBSGZD010000116.1:16928-22847 GCF_053610825.1 Streptomyces sp. NPDC054863
GTACGCCGAGAGCGCCGAGAGCACCAGTCACGCCACTCACGTCACGAACGTCTCGTTTGCCGGACACGCCCAGGACGGCGGCAGCAGGGGCGGAGACGGGCAGGGCCTCACGGTCGACGGACGCTTCGCCCCGGCTTCGGCGTTCGTGCCGCCGGGGGCCGTCTCGTACGACCCGGGGCTGGTGCCGGCCGGTGCCTGGATACGGGTCCAGCAGAAGGCCGACCTGAAGGGTACGAGGGTCACCGTCCAGGTGAAGGGGCTCGGGCCGGGCCATGCGTTCGGGATGCATGTGCACGCGAAGGCCTGCGGTGTCGATCCCGAGGCGGCAGGGAAGCACTACCAGCACGTCAAGGACCCGAAGCTGGTCAACCCGGAGAACGAGGTGTGGCTCGACCTCACCACCGACGCGTCCGGCGGTGCCGAGGCGACCGCGCACCACGCGTGGGGGCTTCCCGAGGGCGCGGCCAAATCCGTGGTCCTGCACCGCGAACAGGGCGGCGCGGGCGAGCGGGTCGGCTGCTTCACGGTGCCGTTCGGGGACTTCAGGACCGGCGTGAAGTGACCGCCTGAGGTGAAGTGAGCCCCTGAGGTGAAGTGACCGCCTGATGTGAGCGGAGTGGGCCGGGCGGGGGGGGAGGAGGCCGGACAAGGGTGGTCGGGCCGCCGAGCGGAGCGCCCCCACCACCCCTTCCGTACGCAAGCGGCTCAGGCGGACGCCGCCACCCGCTGCTTCCCCCGCTCCGTACCCGGCTGCTGTCCGCGCCGCGCTGCCAGCAGTCCGTCGACCGCCGCCGCGCCGGGCCCGGTGAAGACCAGCAGCAGGAAGGTCCAGCAGAACATCGCCGACGCCTCGCCGCCGTTCTGCATCGGCCACAGCGCCTCCGGCTGGTGCACCACGAAGTACGCGTACGCCATCGACCCCGACGAAATCAGCGCCGCCGTCCTGGTGAACAGGCCGAGCGCCACCAGGACGCCGCCGACCAGCTGGATCACCGCCGCGTACCAACTGGGCCAGGCGCCCGCGACGGCGGTCGCGCCGGTGCCGCCCGCACCGCCCAGCACGCCGAAGAGCGAGGCGGCGCCGTGGCAGGCGAAGAGCAGGCCGGTGACGAAGCGGAACAGAGCGAGGGCGTACGGCCCGGAGTCCGTCAGCCGCGCGGAGAGGGCGGACTGGGGCGACTGCGCGGAGGCAGCGGATGGCGCCGAGCCGGAGGACGGCGCCGATGGCCGTGCGGGGGATGCGCTCATGAGTGGGGGACTCCTTCGGTGAGGCCTGGGGAGGGCCTGATGGGGACGCAGCCCGAAGAGACCTGCGATTCCCAGGAGGTTAGGTAAGCCTCACTGTGCTTGCAAGTTCAACATTCGACTTGTGTCTGGAATTCGCCCCCAAGTGGCGCTTCTCTTACGGTAGTTACCCCTGTTGTGTCATTCGTGTGTCAGATTTGTGGTCATGGCCGTCACGAGTCGTGCCGTGCCGTCTCCCTGTCGCCCGCCGCGCGGTCGCTGCGCCTGGTCCAGCCGCAGCTGTGCCGAGCGTCCGCGCAGGGTCAGCGTCATCAGCTGGTTCCCGAACCAGGGTCCGCCCGTCCGCCGCCATTTCAGCGGCGGCTCCGCCAGACGCCCGTGCCGCGCCAGCCGGCGCCCCAGCCGCTGCCCGGTCCTGCTCCAGCCGAAGCGGAACCCGAGCTTGATCGACGACGGGATGCCGTTGTGCACCGGCGAGCAGGTCAGCTGGAACACCCGGGCCGTGCCGGGGTGCGCCTCGTCCGGCCACCGGGTCGGCTCGGCGACGTACGCGTGGTGCACGTCGCCCGACAGCACGCAGACCGTCGCCGGGGCGCCCGCACCGCTGCCGACCTCCGCGATCAGCCGCGCCAGCCGGTCGAAGGACGCGGGGAACGCCGCCCAGTGCTCCAGGTCCGAGCGCCTGCGCAGGTCCTCCGCGAACCGCGCCCACCTGCTGCCCCGGGTCCCCGCCGCCAGTGACGCGTTCCACCCCTCCGCGTCGTGGATCAGCGGCGGCAGCAGCCACGGCAGGGAGGTGCCGATCAGGAGGTGGTCGTACGGGCGGGAATCGTCCAGCGCCTGGTCGGCGAGCCAGCGCGCCTCGTCCTCGTCGAGCATCGCCCGCGCGCCCTCCTTCAGGACCCGCGCCGCCCGGGTGTCCACCATCAGCAGCCGTACGGAACCGAAGTCGCGCCGGTAGCTCCAGCGCACGCAGGCCGGGTCCTGGTCCGCGCGGGCGGCGAACCGCCGCAGGACGTCAGTGCCGTCCGGAACGGCGCGCACCGCCGCGTACAGCTCGTCGGCGGCCAGCTCGGCGGGGGAGAGGTTGCCCAGGTGCTGGTGGACCCAGTACGACATCAGGCCGCTGAGGATGCGCTCCTGCCACCACGGGGTGGCGCGCATGTCGGCGACCCAGGCGGCGCTGGTGTTCCAGTCGTCGATCACGTCGTGGTCGTCGAAGATCATGCAGGTGGGGACGGTGGAGAGCAGCCAGCGCACCTCGGGGTCGAGCCAGGACTCGTAGTAGAGGCGGGTGTACTCCTCGTAGTCCGCGACCTCCACGCCGGGCGGTTCGCGCAGGTCGCGGCGGGCGGCCAGCCAGCGGCGGGTGGCCTTGGAGATCTCGTCCGCGTACACCTGGTCGCCGAGCAGCAGGAGCACGTCAGGGCGCTCGGCGAACGCAGCGTCCGGGCTCTTGGCCAGCCGGGCGGCGAGGGTGTCCAGCGCGTCCGGACCCGCCGGGTCCTTCTCACCCTCGGCCGGAGCCGCCCACCGGCACGAGCCGAAGGTGATCCGGGCCGAATCGGACTGCGGGAGAGGGGTGTTGATGGTGCTCGGGGGGAAGGCGGAATCCGGCAGCGGCCACACCGGGGTGCCGCCGAGCCGCACCTCGTACCGCGTGGAGCGGCCCGGCCGCAGACCGGTCACCTGGATCAGGGCGTAGTGGTGCCCCGCTATCTGGAAGGTCTCCGCGGTCCCGCCGCCGCCTTCCTCGCAGACCACCTCCGCCGTGCAGGGGCGGTCCGCCTCCACCCAGACGGTCGCGGCGTCGCCGGTCTCCCAGTCGACGTACCTCAGTACTGGTCCCAGGCGCAGCCCGGTCATGTGCCCTCCTCCGTCGTCCCCCGTGCGGGGCCAGCCCGTACGGTACGGAACGACGGAGGAGGGCGGGGAAGTTCCTCAGGTCAACTTGGCGTTGACTTCGGGACCGGAGGCGGGCCGGTGGTGGGTCCGGTGGCAGGCCCGAGGGTTTCGTGGCAGGTCAGCGGCCCTGCTCGCGGGTTCAGCAGTTCTTGAGCACGCCCTCCAGGGCCGACTTCTCCGCCTGGTCGACGGTCATCTTCCAGTGGTGCTTCACGTGCACCCACATCTGCGCGTACGTGCACTTGTAGGCGGTCCGCGACGGCAGCCACTCGGCCGGGTCCTTGTCGCCCTTGGCCTGGTTCACGTTGTCGGTGACCGCGATGAGCTGCGGGCGGGTGAGGTCGTTGGCGAAGGCCTGCCGGCCGGCGGTCGTCCAGTTCTTGGCGCCCGAGCGCCACGCCTCGGCGAGCGGCACCATGTGGTCGATGTCCACGTCGGAGGCGGCCGTCCAGGTGGCGCCGTCGTACTCCGAGTACCAACTGCCCTTCACCGCGGCACACGTGGTGTCCTGCTCGACGTTCTTGCCGTCCCGTTTCAGGACGACCTCGCGGGTGTTGCAGGCGCCGGACTGGGTGGACCAGTGCGGGAACTTCTCCCGGCTGTAGCCGTCCGAACTGCCCTCCGCCCCGACGGTCAGCGCGGCCAGGTAGGTGCGTGCGGTGGCCGCGTCGACCGGCGGGGGCGGCGAGGCGAGTGCCGTGGGGGCGGTGGTGAGCAGGCCCGTGACGGCGAGCGCGGCGGCGCTCGCGGCGACGGCCGTGCGACGCGCGTAGAACTTTGCGGACGGTGCTGCGGCGTGGCGAGACATGCGAACTCCCGAATGGTGGGGGGAAGTTGAGCTGCGCGTCCCGTCAACTACCGCGCAACCCGGCCATCGTGGCGACGCCGGGTTTCCGGGAGGCGTGCACCAGGTAACAGAGTGGCGACATGAGCACGTCAGATCAAGGAGTTCGGAGGCATTCACCGAACCTGACGATTCGACACCATTCCTACACGCCGGTGTACTTAGGGTTGCCCGGTGACCGCAGCAGAGCCCGCCGAGCCGGCCCAGTTCACCCAGTCCGCCGGGTTCACCCACCCCGCCCCGTTCACCCGGACCGCCGAGTCCACCCCCACCCTGCTCCCCGTCAACGCCACCCTTGGTGCCGTCCTCGCCGTGCTCCTCGTCCTCGCGGTCACCGTCCTCGCCTGCGCCCGGCTGTCCGGCGACGGCTCCCGCGGGCGGGGCCGGGAGGTCGCGGTCGCCGGGGTGCGGGCCGCCGTCCAGCTCGCCGTCGTGGCCTTCGCCATCGGGTGGGTGGCGCGCTCGGGGTGGCTCCTGTGCGGCTTCCTGCTGCTGATGTACGGGGTCGCGGTACGGACCGCGGGCCGTCGTCTCACCCGTAACGGCACCTGGTGGTGGGCGGCCGTGCCCGTCGGGGCCTCTGTGGTGCCCGTGGTCGTGGCCCTGCTGCTCACCGGGCTCGTCCCGCCGCGCGGCATCGCGCTGATCCCCGTCACCGGGATCCTCATCGGCGGCGCGCTGACCGCGACCGTGCTGGGCGGGCGGCGCGCGCTGGACGAGCTGACGGCGCGGCGCGGTGAGGTGGAGGCGGGGCTCGCGCTGGGGTTCTCGGCGCGGGAGGCGCGGCTGGAGGTGGCCAGGGCCGCTGCGTCGGACGCGCTGCTGCCGGGGCTCGACCAGACCAGGACCGTGGGGCTCGTCACGCTGCCGGGGGCGTTCGTCGGGATGCTGCTCGGCGGGGCTTCGCCGGTCATGGCGGGGGCGGTGCAGCTGTTCGTACTGGTGGCGCTGCTGGCGGTGCAGGCGGTGGCGGTGGCCGGGACGCTGGAGCTGGTGACGCGCGGGCGGCTGCACAGGGACTGACGTCCGCGCCCGCGCCGAGCTCGGACTGCGGGGCCGGCCGAGTCGTCCCGTACCCTGTTCGGAGCAGAAGGGGAGTAGCTCTTCGCCGGACCGTCGACATACTGCTGAGCACGCTCAGCCGGCGCCCGGAGGCAGAGGGGGACGAGAGTTCCCGTCGGCCAGCGAGACCTTCGGCCGCAGTTGTTTTCGTATGTTTTCGATGACGCTGTCGTGCCGAAGCGACCCCGGAAACAGCCAGGTCTCTCGGTTCGGACAGCCCGACCGATTGAGGAAACCCCCTTCCATGATCAGCTTCACCATCATGGCCATCACCTTCGGGACCGTGTTCCTGGCCGAACTCCCCGACAAGACGGCTCTCGCCGGGCTGATGCTCGGCACCCGCTACCGCGCGAGCTACGTCTTCGCGGGCGTCGCCGCCGCCTTCCTCGTGCACGTCTGCATCGCCATCGCGGCGGGCAGCGTGCTGACCCTGCTGCCGCAGTGGATCGTGCAGACGGTGGTGGGTGTGCTGTTCCTGGCGGGAGCGCTGGTGCTCCTGTTCAGGAAGGGCGATGACGACGAGGAGGTCAAGCCGCCGCGGGACCAGTCCTTCTGGAAGGTCTCCGGAGCGGGCTTCATGCTCATCCTGGTCGCCGAGTTCGGCGACATCACGCAGATCATGACGGCGACGCTGGCCGCCCGCTACGACAACCCGGTGTCCGTGGGCATCGGCGCGGTCCTCGCGCTGTGGGCCGTCGCGGGACTCGGCATCGTGGGCGGCCAGGCGCTGATGAAGCGGGTGCCGCTGCGGCTGATCACCAAGGTGGCGGCGTGCCTGATGCTGGCGCTGGCGGCGTTCAGCCTGTACGAGGCGATCGCGGGCTGAGGTTCTTTTCCGGCGTACGTACGTGAGAGGGGTGGCC